>JAUVPA010000109.1 GCA_030598905.1 Acidimicrobiia bacterium | reverse complement strand
GCCCCGGCTCGATTCGGCAAAATGTACGCCGACCCCATCGACGCGTCGCGCAGCGTTGCCGCGTACCTATGGTCGACCGCAACCGCGCTCCGGATGAACGAGTCCGGTACCCGTGTCGATACCGTGGATGTGTCCTGCCTCGGCGGCAACAGCTACCAGGTCAGCGCCGACTACGTCATCCTCGCCGGAGGAGGAATCGAGAACGCCCGGCTGCTCCTCGCCTCCCCACCACGGGCAGCCGGCGGCATCGGCAATCGCAACGATCTCGTCGGGCGATTCTTCCAAGAGCACCCGCGTGTCTACGACCGCTATCTTCTCCCCAACGACCACCAAGCACTCGCTACCTTCGTACACGGCGCGGCCGGCACACTCGACTTCTCACGAATGGGACTGACCCCAGAGGTGCAGCGGAGCGAGGAGCTGCTCAACTATCTGGCAAACATCGCGTTCGGCTACGCCGGTCAGGAGACCGACCAGTTCGTGGCGATGCGGCGCATGGTCAATGCGGTGCGGTCGCCGTGGTCGGACAGTCCCTATATGCAGGACAGAGACGGTGGACCGAACAAGGTCCGATGGGAAGACATCAAGACCGCGCTCCGTCGCCCGCACCGCTCCGTCCAGAGCGTCATCGGGGCGGGGTTCGAACCGGCCCGGATGCGCAGGTGGATCGAGATCGAGAGCAACGTCGAGCAGCTGGCCGTACCGGACAACCGGATCACACTCAGCGACGAGGTCGATGCGCTGGGCATGCCAAAGTCGCGGGTCCACTGGTCGGTCTCTCCCGAGGAGGAGCGAACGTATCGTCGCGGCGTGGAGCTCGTCGTCGAAGCCCTCGACCAGCAGGCCCCCGGCCTCAAGGACCGAAAGATGGAGTACCCGGATCCCTGGCCGGACACAATCCAGGGATGCTGGCATCACATGGGCACCACGCGAATGAACAACGATCCCAGCAAGGGTGTGGTCGACTCCGACTGCAAGGTCCACGACGTCGACAACCTCTACGTTGCCGGCAGCTCGGTTTTTCCAACCGGTGGTGCCGGCTCCCCCACCCTCACCATCGTTGCTCTTGCCTTCCGTTTGAGCGACCATCTCAAGGCGCGGCTCGCCGCGGACGCGTCAACCGTCTGACTTCGGGTGCCCGGGCACACGTCGACACAGCGAGGTACCGACATCTACGGCCAACCCCTCGAGACAGACGTGTGCGTGATCGGTGGAGGCCCCGCAGGGATCGTCGTTGCCGCCGAGCTGGCCAACGCCGGTGCCAGGGTCACCGTGCTCGAGGCCGGAGGCCGGCCGTATGATCACCGCCAACTCCACAACCTTCCCCGATCCGCCGCCGGTCACCTGCTGGGCGCACAAGCCGCGACGCGAGGATTCACCAAGGGATACCCGTATTACCCGCTCCGGATGTCTCGCGCCCGAGGAGTCGGCGGGAGCACATCTGCCCTCAAGGCTCACGGGCTCAGATCGCGGCCTCTCGATGCGATCGACTTCGAGGACCGGCTCGGAGCCGGTTGGCCGATCGACTACGACGTGTTCGCTGAGCACCTGGAGACGGCAGCCCACTATTGCGCCATAGAACTGCCCGAGGGAAACCAGAGCCCGTGGAACGCGGAGCTCCCGACGTTCGGCTCCGCGCGGTCGAACGAGCTGCGCTCCGTCGCGTTCCGACACGGGACTCGCGGGCGGTTCGGCCGGCTGGGAGCGAGGGCAGCCGATCACCCGTTACAGACCTGGCTGCCAAACACGACCGCGGTGGGATTCCTGACCGACGCCACCGGCCACGTCACTGCGGTCGAGGCGAAGGCGCGCTCGGGCGCATCGATGCTCGTCGAAGCCCGCGCGTTCATCATCGCCACCGGAGGCATCGACAACGCTCGACTGCTGCTCGCTGCACCCGAAATCCTGGAGATCATGGGACCGGCTGGGAACAACGTCGGACGGTTCTTCATGGAGCACCTCCACTATGTCGCCGGTCACATCGTTCCCAGCAGCGCACGTGTCTTCGACGAGATGACACACTTCTTCGGCAACAAAGATGGACAGGAGCGGTGGTTGACCACGTCGGACACGGTCGTACAACATGACCGTCTCACCAGAACCGCCTATTCCGCAGTCCCGACCTATTCGGGATCCCTGGCACCCAGCGTGAACGCGCTCGGCCGTTTCGCCCGGATGTTCCCGTACGGACCCTTCGACCGCGAGCTGTGGATGAACGAGGCACGTACCGTCCTCGGCGGTGCCGGGGCCATTCCCGGGGCGATGGCCGAGCGGCTCCGCCCGTCCACCGCACGGACTCACCTCGCGGTAGCCGCGATGAGCGAGCAGTCGCCGAACCCGGACTCTCGCATCACACTGTCGACGCGCCGCGATCGAACCGGCCTGCCGCTCCCCGAGCTCGACTGGCGAATCGCCCGGCGCGATCTCGAATCGATGCAACACTCTGGCCAGATCCTGGGCCGAGCCGTCGTCGAAGCCGGACTCGGCGAGTTCGTCCCCTCCGCCGATTTCGAGCATGGCCGTCCACCGCCGCTGACGGGGGGCTGGCATCACATGGGCACGACCAGAATGAGTGCCGAGGCGGCCGACGGCGTTGTCGATCAGAACTGCCGGGTCCACGGTCTGGAGAACCTCTACGTCGCGGGGAGTTCCGTGTTCCCGACGAGCGGGTTCGCCAACCCAACCCTCTCCCTTGTGGCACTCGCGGTGCGCCTCGCTCGACATGTTGCATCCGAGACCATGTGACTTCCTCCCGGCTAGGTGTGCGGACGGTGTGGGGTCGGTTCAGGATGAATCCACTCGGCCAGGAACGCATCCAGGTAGGACCGCATCTCCACAGCCCTCAGCCGGCGGCCTGCCAGCCGGTAGCCGACCACTCGGAGGGCGTACCCGGCCCCGACGATGACGCTGAGCCCGAGTGCTGCGGGCAGCCTGCGGGTCCGACGAAGGAACCGCGCCCAGGCAGCGCCGCGGCGCCGCCAAACCCATACCTCGGGCAGGTCGGAAGACCCCCCGTCGTCGTGGGGCACCACGACATCGCCCAGCAGCATCTGGACGCTGCCAATCCGTACGAGACGTGAACCGAGCTCGATGTCAGACATGTAGACGAAGTAGGCCTCGTCGAAGCGTCCCGCCGCCATGAAGGCGCTGCGACGGATGGCGAGGCACGACCCGGATATCCATTCGACCGCGATCCGCTCCGTGTCCTCGATCGTCCAGTACACGCCCGCCCTGGGGAGGACGCGATGCAGTCCGAGCGAGTGGGCGATCACCCTTGGCATGGTTGGCTGGGCGCCTCCTCCCGCCGTTCCGTCCCCAGCGGCTCCGCATGCCGCTACCTGTGGGTGCTCTTGCAGAAACTCGACCATCCGACGCAGCGATCGCTCCGAGGGACGCGTGTCGGGATTCATGAATATGAGATATTCGGCGTCGGACGATTCTGCGCCCAGATTCGCCGCCGCCGAAAAACCGATGTTGCCACCTGCGTCGCGAACGCGAACGTTGGACAGCCCGCTGAGGAGGTCGGCCAGATCGTCCTCGCCATAAGCATTGTCGACGAGGGTGACGTCGACACCGGGGCCGATCCCTGCGAGAAAGGGGCCGAGCACTCGGCGGCTTCGATAGATCGGGACAATGACCTCGAAGGCGGGTGTATCGGGCATGGTGGCCGAAACCTACCTCGGCGATCCACAAGAGCCTGGATCGACGGGCTCACTCCTCCCAGATCGAAGGCCCGATAGCGGCAGACAGATCATTGTCATGCATGTCGAGGCTGCAGCCGCCGCCGTCCCAGAACGGGTTGTCGGTTCCTCCCGCGGCGGTCCAGCTGACCTGGTTATCGGCTACCTCGACCGAGCCGCAACCTTCCTCATTGATGTCCCAGACGAAGATCCCGACGTTCGACCAAGCGACATCGGAGCCGTAGATCGAATTGTCGATCACCCATATCGCGTCACCGCCGGCGACGCCGATGCCGACCTGACCGGGATTCACCAGATGGTTCCCTTCAGCGATCTGATGGGATCCGCCACCGTCACCGAGCATGATCCCCGAGCCGGAATCGGACGGGCCACCGTTGCGAAGATGATTCCCAACCACACGAATCGGCGACTCGGCAGTGCCGTTCGATTGGAACAGGGAGATGAAGTCCTCGGCATTCGACTCGCCGAGACGGTTCTCACCACGGTTGCCCGAAATCGACAGATCCGGACCGTTCACCTTGTCGAACTGGACGAAATTGCGGCCGCTATCGGTGAAGGTGTTCTCGTCCACCCGCACAGACGTCGACGCATGCACGACCACCCCATTACCCGTGTCGACCACCTCGTTGCCCGTGATCACCGCGCCTTGCACGTCAGAGAGGTAGATCGCCTCTTCTCCGCACGGGCCGATCTTGGAGTTCCTGATCGTGACATTCGATCCCCTGACGATGCGTATGCAGACTCCATCCGGATTGGACACATTCAGGTTCTCGATCACGACATCGGACTCGTCGCGCAGGTCGATCGGAACCGGCGTGGAACACGCCGATGCTGCAATGCCAAGAACAAGCACGACGGCCAGCGAGGGTACGGCCCGTCGAATCAAACCTTCACACTCCAGTCCGAACGACCGCAGCGCGGTGTCGTTAGTAGGCGCCTCGTCCGCCGATGACGGCAGGAATCGTCTTGACCATCAGACCGAGATCCTTCCAGAGCGACCACGACTCGATGTAATCGATGTCCATGTCAACCCAAGAATCGAATCCGATCTCGGATCTCCCGGACGTTTGCCAGTTACACGTCAGCCCGGGCTTGACATCTAGCCGCCGCCACGCCCGGGCGTCGTATTGGGTGACTTCCGCGGGCAGCGGCGGCCGGGGGCCCACAAGACTCATCGTCCCGGAGAGCACGTGGAAGAGTTGGGGAAGCTCATCGAAACTGGAACGCCTGAGGAACCGGCCAACCGGCATGATGCGGGGGTCGTCGGCGATCTTGAATACGGGACCCGACTGCTCGTTCTGCGACTCGAGCATGGCTCTGTCGTCCTCCGCGCCTTCGTACATCGAGCGGAACTTCCAGAATTCGAAGAGCTCTCCATCCTTTCCCGCCCGCTTGGCGCGGTGGAGAACGGGTCCGGGTGAGGACAGCTTGATCGACACGGCGACAGCGAGCATCAACGGCATCAACAGGGTGAGAGCGATGAGCGAGACCGCGACGTCGATACCGCGCTTGACGGCCAGCTGCAGTTTCGTCGCGCCCAGCAATCCTGGCAGTGGGGTGTCGACGTCATCGAGTCCCTCGGAGGGAACCTCGTACAGGCCCACACGTTCGAGCAGCTCAGGGGGTTCGAACGGCCGCGTGGAATGGGCGAACGGAGTCGACTGGATCTGGCCATTGCCGTTGGTCGAGCCCACCTCGGTCGATACCTCGACCGTGAGATCGACCACGATGTTGGTGTCCGTATCAGCCTGCGCGCCGTCTCCGTTCGGGTGTTGGCCATCGAGCTCGATCGCCAAGCTGTCTTCCGCGTCCGAACTCAGATCTGGCGGGCTCTCTTCGAGCCACCGATCCTCTGCACCGACTCCCATCTCACCAGCCCCCATAAGGTGCCCCCCCAACCATTTGTAGCTACCGTCAGCGCGGAGCCGAACACTCACCGGGGTTCGTGTGCCACCGACGAACCCCCGGCTACTTAGTCGGGAACCTCCGCGCCATGCTTATCTCGGATCTCGTGCGCCGCCCGAGGCGCCGACACCCTGTCGCAATCCCCCTGTGCGACGTTCACGTGTCGAGCACACGTTAGCCATGCTCTCAAAGGCATGCAAGAAGCCTCGGGCGCACTTCGGCGCGGAAGCTCGTCCGAGCGATTTCCGGAGTTGACCTCAATTGACGAGGCGCGGTCGACCCGGACCGACCGGGACCCCGGTTCACCCAGGTGGCGCTACTTGCTCCGAAGCGCTCCTATTCGGATCGATCGGGGGTGGCACGGCGCCACCCCCGATCCAACGGTCTCACCAGATCGATGGTCCGATGGGGGCGGAGAGGTTGTTGCCGTGCATGTTGAGGTTGCACCCTCCGCCGTCCCACCATGGGTTGTCATAACCGCCCCCGGCAGTCCAGTTCACCTGGTTGCCGGCCACCTCGACCGAACCGCAACCATCGATCGCCCAGACGAACATTCCAACGTTCGACCACGAGACATCAG
>JAUVPA010000077.1 GCA_030598905.1 Acidimicrobiia bacterium | reverse complement strand
GCTGTCCTTCGGTTCGTAGTCGTCACTCACCGCGGTCGCGGTGTCCCCACCGACGTCCGTCGTTTCGTCTGCCGAGAAGATCATCGGCTGGGTGGCATCGACGCGACCGTGGCCGACTCGCTCACCGTCGATGAACAATGTGATCGAGCCACCCATGCCCAGACCGCCGCCGTCGTATTCAAACTCCATCCGCACCTGATGCTCGCCGGCAGGAAGCTCTGAGTCTCCGTAGACCTTGAACCGTTCAATGCCAAAGAGGTTGTAGCAGTACGCCGGTTTGCCGTCGAAGACGTACAGGCTCCACCCCCCGAACGTTCCTCCTTGAGCGACGATCACGCCATGGGCGCCTTCGTCCGGGACGTCCAATTGCGCTGTGACGGCGTGGCTCTTGTTCTTGATGTTCACCACGGAGTTCTCCGAGAGGCGGCCCATCCCCCCGAAGAGGAGCTGGGAGTTCCCTTTGATGAGGGTCGGCCGACCGGCAAGGTCGGAGTTGAATCGTTCGACACGTCGGTCGTCGAGCGGGAAGACCTGATAACGGGCGCCCTCGATCATGAAGACCCGCTGCAGCTCCGCGAGCTTTTCGGGCATCTCTGCCGCGAGGTTGTTCGACTGAGTCCAGTCTTCAGGACCGTATAACTCCCACTCGTCTTCGTCGATCGCCGGAGACGTCTCATCAAGTGCCCAGGGGGTGCTGTGTCGGGTGACGGCGGTCCAACCGCAGTGGTAGATCCCCCGATTCACGAACATTTCGAAGTACTGGGTCTCGCGGCCTTCGTCAGCCTCGGCGTGATCGAATGTGTATGCCATGTCGACACCGTGGAGAGGCATTTGGGCAACGCCATCCACGGAGGTCGGCGCCGGGAGACCCGCGGCTGCCAGGACGGTCGGAGCAAAATCGATCACATGGTGGAACTGCGACCGAATCTCGCCGCGACTCTTGAATCCGTTCGGCCAGTGAACGATCGTGCCGTTCCTCGTTCCTCCCCAATGCGATGCCACCTGTTTCGTCCACTGATACGGTGTGTCCATGGCATGTGCCCACCCCACGGCGTAGTGGTTGTTGGCTTCCGGCGTCCCAAACCCGCTGATGTGGGCAGTCATGAACTCTGTCGTCTCGATGTCGAAAGCTCCGTTGAGGGATATCCCCTCATTGAACGTCCCGCGGAGTGTGCCTTCGGCCGACGCGCCGTTGTCCCCGATGATGTAGTAGATCAGCGTGTTTTCGAGGATCTCGAGGTCGGCAAGTGCGTCGATGAGGCGGCCGATGTGATGGTCGGTGTGCTCCAAGAAACCGGCGTAGATCTCCATCTGGCGGGCCAGCACGGGCTTCAGGTCGTCTGGCATGTCCTCCCATGCAGGAATCTGTGCCGGTCGCGCCGTGAGTTGCGCGTCCTGGGGGACGACTCCGAGCTCTTTCTGGCGGGAAAGGGTCTCTTCTCTCACGTGATCCCAGCCTTGATCGAACTTTCCCCGGTACTTGTCGGACCATTCCGCAGGCACGTGATGAGGGGCGTGCGTCGCTCCGGGTGCAAAGTATGCAAAGAAGGGCTTTTCGGGCATCAACGCCTTTTGCTGCCGAACCCAGTCGATGGCGTGATCGGTCATGTCCTCTGTGAAGTGGTAGCCCTCTTCTGCGGTGCGTTCCGGCTCCACGGGTACGGTGTCGCGGTAGATGGCCGGGGCGTACTGATTGGTCTCGCCCCCGATGAAGCCGTAGAAGTGCTCGAAACCTTGATTGGTCGGCCACTGCCGGAACGGGCCCATGGGGCTCGTCTCCCAGACGGGGACCTCGTGGCATTTGCCGAACTGTGCCGTCGAATATCCGTTCAGCTTGAGCGTCTGGGCAAGCGGCGCAGCGGTGTTGGGGATGATCGAGTTGTAGCCGGGTGCTGAGGTGGCGAGCTCCGTGATGCCTCCCATGCCGACGGCGTGGTGGTTGCGGCCGGTAAGCAGAGCCGCTCGGGTCGGCGAGCACAGGGCCGTCGTATGGAATCGGTTGAATTTCAACCCCCCGCCGGCAAGGCGCTCACCTGTCGGCGTCTCACAAGGTCCGCCGAAGGCACTCGCGGCACCGAATCCCACGTCGTCGAGCATGATGAGCAGCACATTGGGTGCGCCGGCCGGTGGACGGAGTGGCTCGATTGGGGGGAACTGGCTCGCAGGGTCTTTGGCGTCGTACATTACGGAGCCGCCATATTGCGGGTCCGGGATGGGCAGGAATTGCCGTCCGGCCGAGTGAGTGCTGCTCATTGGTGTTGTTTCCCATCCCTCCAGGCCACCAGATCACGGGCGGGTCCCATGTCGTAATTGGGGCCGTCCATCCCCAATGTCAACTCGTCGAGGCCTGCAGCCTCGTACTCGTCGAGGCGATCGAAGAGCTTTTGGTTGATCCCGGCAGAACGCTCAACCTCGCTCGACGAACGGCCCACCTTGGCGCACCAGTCGTCGAGGATGCCCATCTTGCGTTTGATCGTGTCCAGGTCGCCGAAGGCGTGCCACACGTCGGCGTGCTCCGCCACGATGCGCAGTGTCACTTTCTCGCCCCCACCTCCGATGAGGATCGGAATGTGCCGGCGCGTCGCGGGATCGCCGGCGCCGAGGCGGCTCTTGATCAGTGGAAGCGCCTCATCGAGGGCTCGCAAGCGGCTCCCGCCCGTTCCGAACTCGTAGCCGAACTCGTCGTAGTCCTTCTTGAACCAGCCCGCACCGATGCCGAGGATCAGCCGGCCGTCGGAGATGTTGTCGACCGTCCGCGCCATGTCGGCGAGGAGCTGGGGGTTGCGATAGGAGTTGCAGGTGACAAGTGGCCCAAACTGCACCCGCTCGGTTTGTTCTGCGACCGCGCCGAGCATCGTCCAGCACTCGTAGTGTTTGCCAGTGTGCGGGTCGGGATCGCCACCGAACAGCGGGAAGAAGTGGTCCCACGTGTAGATGATGTCGGCGCCGAGGTCCTCGGCTTCGCGGACCGCCTGGCGGATCTGTTCGTAGTCGGCGTGCTGGGGCTGGATTGCGATAGCGATGCGCATGAGATACCTCTCGAAGCGGGCGGCGACGACCATACAGGCGCCCGGGAGCCAGGCGGACGGGTCTACCGTCCTGTCGATGATGTGGCCGGTCCGAGCGATCACAGAGGATGAAGCACCGCTCTTCAGGGCGCGGCTGAACCGCGGCTTCGGTGCAGACATCCCCGAAGACGAGCAGGACTCGGATCGGTTCCTCGAGTTGTTCGAGATTGATCGAACTTTCGCCGCATTCGACGGCGAAGACATCATTGGCACGGGCGGCGCCTTTTCGTTCCAGCTGACGGTCCCAGGGGCAGCGACGGTTGGCATGGGCGGCACCACGATCATCACGACCCAGCCGACGCACCGGCGACGCGGGGTCCTCCGTTCGATGATGGACTATCACCTTGATGAAGTGGCAGGGCAGGATGAACCCCTGGCGGGTCTATGGGCATCGGAGAGCGCGATCTACAGTCGCTTCGGCTTCGGCATCGCGACGGAGCGGATCGAGATGAAGATGGATGCCCCCATGATCTCCTTCCGCGAGCACCGCGGGTTGGGCTCGGTCAAGCTGCTCGAGGCGGAAGCAGCAGAGCCCGTGATGAGAGAGCTGTACGAGGCAGTTCGCCTGAGCCGACCGGGCATGCTGAGCCGCAGCGACACGATCTGGCGCCACAGCGTGATGTGGGACCCGAGCCATCGCCGGAGAAGCCGTTCGGCTCGACGTTACGCGGTGGCGTACGACGGCGAGGATCCCGTCGGGTACGCCACGTACCGACAGAAGGAGAAGTGGGAGGATTTTCCCGAGGGCGAGATCTCCGTCATCGAGATCATCGCGACAACGGACGAGGCTCACGAAGCTCTTTGGCACTATCTGACCACGATCGATCTGTTTCCCAAAGTGGTGTGGTGGAACGCCCCCATTGACGACCCGCTCCCGGAGCGAGTGACGTATCCGCGACGGGTCCGGCGCAAGGTCGAGGACTCGCTCTGGCTTCGGATCCTCGATGTGCCGGCTGCTCTGGAGGCGAGACGCTACGAGATGGATGGGACCGCGACGTTTGCGGTCGCCGACGAGTACCGACCCGACACCGCCGGGACATATCGGTTGGAGGTCTCCGACGGTGTGGCCCAGTGCCGGCGAGTGGCAGCCGAACCGGAGGTCGAGTTCGACGTCGACACTCTGGGGTCGGTCTACCTAGGTGCACCGTTCCTCTTGTCTCTCGCCGCGGCCGGAAGAGTGCGAGGTGCGCCCGAAGCAGTGCGGAGGATGCATCGGATGTTCCGCACCGACGTCGCCCCGTGGTGCGAGGAGGTCTTCTAGAAACCCCGTCGCTCGTGCTTCAGAGGCGGGGGAGGTCGTCCAACTCGCGGACGCGCGAGGGTGCCCCATCGTCATCAGGGACGGAAATCGACTCGGCAACGACCGATGTGATCGACGAGGGGATCGCGTCTCCGACCCAGATGACGCGTTGCACTCCGGCGTCTCCGAGACCTTCGGCCCAGGCGTCGTAAACCGCGCCTGGCGAAGCGGCGAACGACCGCTCCCGATCGTCTCTGGCGCTCGCAGCCAGGGCAACGGCCCCGAAGCAGTTGAGGGCAGCGTCGCCGATGTGTGAGCCATCACTCACGTCGCCGATGGCGACCTTGGTTCCCAAAACCTTGAACTTTTTGGCGTCGGCTGGGTCGGTGACGAAGACCCGCACCTCACCTTCGCGTCCCCGCAAGGCCTCGACGACGCGTCGACCGGTGGCTGTGTCTGCTCCGATCACGATCACGGGCATCTCAGCAGCGTACGGGATTTGCCTACCAGAGACTCCCCCGTACACTCGTGTGTTCTCGCCGGTGGACCAGGACTCCGGCGATTGCCGACCGGCGTTGGCCGGCGAGGCCATTCGTGCCCGCCGAGCATCGTGCCGGTAGACGGAATGGAGGCAGGATGGTTCAGTCGTACCCGCTGTACGACCCATCGGACACCCGCGACGCTTGTGGTGTCGGTTTCGTTGCTGCCCGCGATGGCAAGGCAAGTCATCGCCTCGTGCGCCTCGGTATCGAGTGCCTACACAACCTGGACCACCGCGGCGCCAAAGCGGCCGACGGCACCGGAGACGGCGCCGGCGTCATGACGAGGATTCCCTACGACCTTCTGGAGCGCGAACTCCTATCGGCGGGTGTGCGGGCTGTGCCCCGGCTCGCCATGGGTGTGATCTTGACCTTCCTGCCGAAGGACAACCCGCACGAAGCCCGGCTCGCTGTGCAGGAAGCACTTGTTCGAGAGGGCATCAATGTGGTGCACTGGCGCAAGGTTCCCGTGGGGCCCATGGCCTTGAGCCCCTCGGCGAGGGAATCGATGCCGATCATCGAACAGTGCATCGTGCGGGCTCCCGAGATCGTTCAGGACACGGAGACCTTCGAGCGGCATCTCTACCTGGCGCGTCGGACGGCAGAGCGGTCAGGTGTGAAAGGTCTGGTTATCCCCTCCGCGTCGGCGCGGACGGTGGTTTACAAAGGACTGTTCACTGCGGACCGCATCGAGGACTTCTATTGGGACCTGAAGGATCCGTTGTTCGAGAGCGACTTCGTGGTCTTCCATCAGCGGTATTCCACCAACACCGTCCCTGCGTGGGCGCTGGCGCAGCCGTTTCGCGTTTTGGCGCACAACGGCGAGATCAACACCGTCCGCGCCAATCGGTCTTGGATGGCGGCCAGGAGCAACGACCTGCAGAGCGACCTGTGGGGGAGCAGAGCTCAGGATCTCCGACCGCTCGTGTCCACTCGAGGATCGGATTCGGCAAGCCTCGACGATGCGTTCGACGTGCTGGTCAGATCAGGTCGATCCGTTGCCCACGTCAAAGAAATGCTCATTCCCGAGGCGTGGGAGAACGTTTCCGACCTCGACGACGAGCTGCGAGCTTTCCACGAGTACCACTCCTTCCTGACAGAGCCGTGGGATGGTCCTGCCGCGATCGTCGCCTCTGACGGCAAGCAGCTCGTCGCCGGACTGGATCGCAACGGCTTGCGACCGGCACGCTGGACGCTGACGCCAGACGTGATGATCCTCGGGTCCGAGGTCGGTATCGCACCTGCCGAGGAGATCCATGCGCTCGCCACCGGCCAGCTCGGACCGGGAGACGTGCTGGTCGTCGACCTGGAGACGGGCAAACACCACTTCGGCGGCGATGTCAAGCGGTCACTCGCAAGCCGAGCTCCCTATCGGGACTGGATTCGCAACCAGACGTTCTACGTTCAGGATCCTTTCGACGACCTCCAGGACGATCGTTTCGACGCGACCTCGCTTGCGCGCGTGTTTGGGTACACGGCAGAGGAGCGCCTGCTTGTCCTGGCCGAAATGGCCGAAGGTAGAGAGCCGACGCTGTCGATGGGACACGACACAGGCCTTGCCGCCCTTTCCGAACACCCGCAGCGGCTGTCGCGTTTCTTCCACCAAGCCTTTGCCCAGGTGACCAACCCACCAATGGACCCGATTCGCGAGAAGATGGTGATGTCGTTGCGCACCTACCTGGGGCGGCGTGGCTCGTTGCTCGAGGAGACTCCCCAGCAGGCGCACCTGATGGAGCTGGCGTCGCCGGTCCTCAGCGACGCCGAGGTCGAGGCACTGAGGAACTCCGAAGACCCGGCGTTTCGGTCCGCTTGGCTCGAGGCCCTGTTCCCGGTGGCCTCGGGCGAACCCGGGTTACGTGCGGCTCTGGACGATCTCTGCGACCGGTCCGAAGATGCCGTCCGGGATGGTGTGACGATCCTCGTGCTTTCCGACCGCGAGCTGAACGAGGAGCGAGCGCCCATTCCGATCCTCCTCGCCGTCGGCGCCGTCCACCACCGCCTGATCAGATCTGGGCTCCGGCTCCGTGCCTCGATCGTGGTCGTTTCGGGGGAGCCGCGAGATGCCCACGATCTGGCATGTCTCGTCGGATTCGGCGCTTCGGCCGTCAACACCTATCTCGCGAATGAACAGGTTCGGGCGATGGCGGCTGCAGGTGATGTCGATGCGAGTGTCATCGGGGCGCAGGAGAACTACCGAGAGAGTCTCGAAAACGGGTTGCTCAAGATAATGTCGAAGATGGGGATCTGCACGATCTCGGCGTATCGGGGCAGCGAGTTGTTCGAGGCGATTGGGCTCGATGAGGAAGTTTGCGCTCGATCCTTCCGCAATGTGTCGCGTCGCGTCGGTGGCTGGGGGTTCGAGCGCGTTATCGCCGATGTACTCGTCCGCCACGCTCGATACACCGATCCCGAGTCGGAGGAGATCGAAGGCTTCTACAAACACCGCGGGCGCGGGCTGACCCACATCAACGGGCCGCGGACGGGCCTGGCGATTCAGAAGGCGGTCCGCGCCGGGGATTGGGAGCTCTACGAGAAGTATGTGGAGATCGTCGAAGCGTCACGGCCGGCCATGGAGCTCCGGGATCTGATGCGGATCGATCCCGTTGGACCGCCAATCGACATCAGCGAAGTCGAGCCCGTCGACCGAATCGTCCGGCGGTTCACAACGGCTGCGATGTCGATGGGTGCCCTTTCCAAGGAAGCCCACGAGACGCTGGCAGAAGCGATGAACTACCTGGGCGGATTGTCGAATTCGGGCGAGGGAGGCGAGGCAGAAGACCGCTTCGGGTCACCGCGTAACTCGGCTATCAAACAGATCGCATCGGGCCGATTCGGCGTCACCCCCGGGTACCTCGCTTCTGCCGAGGAGTTGCAGATCAAGATGGCCCAGGGATCGAAACCGGGCGAAGGCGGCCAGCTCCCCGGTCACAAGGTCAGTGAAGAGATCGCTCGCCTCCGTCACACGAAACCCGGTATCACTCTGATCTCCCCTCCGCCGCACCACGACATCTACTCGATCGAAGATCTGGCGCAGCTGATATACGACCTGAAGACCTTCAAGCCTCACGCTCGAGTCGCCGTGAAGCTTGTCTCGGGACCCGGTGTCGGGACGATCGCAGTTGGTGTCGCCAAAGCCCATGCGGACGTCATCACCATTTCGGGAAACGCCGGGGGCACGGGAGCATCACCGCTCATGAGCATCAAGCACGCCGGGGCGCCTTGGGAGATCGGCCTCGCCGAGGCCAATCAGGCTCTCGTGGCCAACGGGTTACGTGGCGCTGTCGTGGTCGAGACCGACGGCGGGATGCGTACCGG
>JAUVPA010000075.1 GCA_030598905.1 Acidimicrobiia bacterium | reverse complement strand
TTCTCTCGTAGCGGGGGCGGGATTTGAACCCGCGACCTTCGGGTTATGAGCCCGACGAGCTACCAGACTGCTCCACCCCGCGTCGATTGTGATTCGAGTGTACTTCTCAAGGTCCTCTATCCCTTCGCCAGTTTCTGCATCCTCTGCACCGCGTCGGTGAGTGTCGCCTCGTCCTTACAGAACGCGAACCTCACCAAAGAGGCGCCGTCTTCGGGCCGGTGATAGAAGACCGACGGAGGGATGGCGACGACACCTACTGTCTCCACCAGATAACGACAGAACGCTCGGTCGTCCGGCTGACCGAACGCCGCGTGTCCCGCCATCATGAAGTAGGTCCCTTGCGGGGGATACACCTCGAATCCAACCTCTTCGAGACCAGCCATCAGCAGCTCGCGTTTGGAGCGGTAGCTCGACCGGAGCTCTGAATAGAACGTATCGGGTGCCCTCAACGCCTCTGCCGTCCCGAACTGCACCGGTGTTGGAGTGGTGAAGGTCAGGAACTGGTGTGCGGCGCGTATCCCCGCAGTCAGGTGAGGTGGAGCGATGGCCCACCCGACCTTCCAGCCTGTCAACGAGAACGTCTTTCCGAGTGAAGACAGGGTGACCGTGCGATCCCACATCCCCTCAGTCGCCGCCAGCCGGCGGTGTTCGCCGTCGAAGATGATTTCCTCATACACCTCGTCGGTGATGGCGATCGCGTCGTACCTCCGGCACAACTCAGCGATCAGCGCAACTTCTTCGGCGGAGAACAACCGTCCCGTCGGATTGTGGGGTGTGTTGACAACGACGGCGCGCGTTCGATCATTGAATGCAGCCCGCATCTCAGCCTCGTCGATTTCGAAGAGCGGTGGCCGAAGCGTGACATACCGCGGCACCGCTCCCGCCAGGGCGAGGTTCACCGGATACGAGTCGTAGAACGGCTCGATCACAACAACCTCGTCGCCGGGATCGATCAACCCGAGGAACGACGCGGCCAGTGCCTCGGTGCAGCCAGCGGTCACTGTGATCTCAGTCGAGACGTCCAGATCCCGGCCGAAGAGGGGCCCGTATCGGGCGGCGATCGCTTCCCGCAGCTCGGGAACACCATGGCTGGGCGGGTATTGATCGTGGCCTCCCTCCAAGGAGCGAGCCGCCGCCAGTTTGACGAATCCCGGCCCGTCCCAGTCGGGAAAACCCTGGCCGAGATTGATCGCGTCGTGCTCGATGGCGAGGCGCGTCATGTCGGTGAAGATCGACGTCCCAAACGGGGCGAGACGGTCGGCCACTGACATGAGCGTCGAGCCTACGCCGAGCTACTTGGGCGGCAGCGAATCGGCGAATGCCACGCCGCGATCGATCCAGGCGCCGAAGTCTGACTCAGAGGCGAATCCTTCCGGAGCGACCGATATCCATCCGTTCATCGGCCGCCCCGACTTGTCGAAGGCGCGGGCACCGGGCAGTGCCTCGGCTTCGTCGTGGGCGTCTTTACCGACACGCACCATCAGCTCATCTCCGTTGACCCCAACGGCCATGTTGCCGTGGATCATGAACGCGATGCCGCCAACATCTGCTTCTCCGTCAAACCGGCGTGTGATCCGACATGGGCTCGGATGTCGTCGGCAACCGCCTCGCTGTAGGCCATCCCGACAGGCTACGGGTCCGGTCAGGCCTCGGTGTCGGAATCGATTGGCGCCGCAATGAGATCGGTCGCCTGCTTGATGAGATCGCGGGCTTCCTCGATCTTGGTCGCCCAACCAACCAGGTCGCCCCTCTGCAACGCGGCTTCGGCGTCCTCGAATGCCTGCTCTGCCTGGAACAACAACGTCGTTACCTGCTCGTCGATGTCACCTACTGGTGGCGGAGGTACCTCACCGCCACCCTCCGCACCTTCATCGGGAGTGCCGTTCGGCACACCGAACAGCGCCGTCAACGCCTCGTCGAGACTGTCGGCGATCTCGATCTGGCGGTTGTACGACGCGATCACGCGCTGGAACTGCGGGATGCCCGTGTCCGATCCCTGGCCCGAAGCCTGGATGTACACCGGCTGCACGTAAAGGAGAGACTCCTCAATCGGAATCACGAGCAGGTTGCCCTGAATCACCTCGGAGCCTTGCTGGTCGAGCAGGGTGAACTCCGCCGAGATCTGAGGATCCTGGTTGATGAAGTCCCCCACCTGGCCTGGTCCGTCGATCTGGCTATCCCCCGGCAGCGAGTACTCGATGATCTTGCCGTACTCCTCGAGTGTCGGGCCGGACTTGGCGACCATGAAGGCCACCATGTTTGGCCGGTTCTGCGGCGTGAACGGCTGGACCAGCAGGAACGACAGCTTCTCCTCCCCGGGCAGTTCCATGAGCAGGTAATACGGCA
The DNA here is from genome assembly GCA_030598905.1 of Acidimicrobiia bacterium. GTDB lineage: Bacteria > Actinomycetota > Acidimicrobiia > Spongiisociales > UBA5794 > JAUVPA01. The sequence continues at coordinate 5,901 of JAUVPA010000075.1, read as the reverse complement.
GCATCGGGTTGTAGCGATCGCCGGACGGCTCCTGGAATACCTGGCGCAGCTCGGGACGGGGCGAGTTCGAGGGATCGCGTGCGATCTGCCACGGATCCGACACGTTGAAGAACACCCGCGCATCGGTGACGTGATAGAAGCGGTACATATCGGTCTGCACGCGGAACAGATCCTCGGGGTAGCGCAAGTGCTGTCGAATCGGCTCGGGCAGCTCCGAGCCGTCCTTGAAAACGCCGGGGAAGATCCGGCGGTTGGCTTTGATCAGCGGGTCTTCCTGGTCGATCACATACAGATCGACAGTCCCGTCGTAAGCGTCCACGACCGCCTTCACCGAGTTTCGTATGTAGTTGAACCGGTTGGGGAGACCGTCGGCCCGGTTCAACCGCCCCGTATCGGCGAAGTTCGAATATGGGTACTGGTCCGTGATGGTGTACAGATCCTGAACCCACTTCAAGCGTCCCTCGACGATCACGAGATAGGGATCGGCATCCGGGAAGAGAAACGGAGCCAGCCGTCCCACCCTGGACTGAATGTTGCGCTCGAGGAGGATCTTGCTGTCGGCCTTGACCTGGCCGGAGATGAGCGTGTCGAGATCGCCGAAGCGCAGGGCCCAGGCGGCGCGTTTGAAGAAGTTCCCGACGGGGACGCCACCTTCACCGTCGTATGTGTTGTTGGCCACCTCGGAGCTCCCGACCGGGAAGTCGACCTCGGGTTCCTTGGAGCCGACAATGAGGAAGTCCTCTTCGGCCGCGTCCGAGAAATAGATGCGAGGTTGCTCGATGTCGAGCACCTCTTCGCCTGACAGATTGGAAGGAGGAATGTCCTTCACCAAGAAGTCCGGCTCACCCTCGTTGGTCACGTCGTTGGCGGGGCTGACGACGCCGCCGAAGCCATGGGTGTACACGAGGCGCTCGTTGACCCAGCCGCTTCCCGGCAGATTTCGCTCGTCGAGCTCCCTGGCCGAGACCATGACTTGTGTCAAGTCTCCATCGATGACGTACCGATCGACGTCGACATCCTCGATACCGTAGAACGTCCTTATCTCCTGGAGTTGGCGGTAGGTCGTATTCAGCACGCCAGGATCCCAAAGCCGGATGTTGTTGATCGTTCCCTCGTTGGCGGCGACCACGTCCGCTGTCAGGTCAGAGCTCGCCGGGAAGAGTTGGACGCGAACGCCATCGAGACCGTACGCAAAGCGAGTGTTCTCGATGTTGTATGCGACGTACGGGGCCTCCTTGTTGACCTCATCGGGCTGAACGCGGAATCGCTGAATAGCCGCCGGATACAACCCGCCAACGACGATCGACGTCACAAGCCACAGACCAACGGCAACGAGGGGAAGCGTCCACCCCCGGAACCGGAGATTCACTAGGAGGATGACTGCCGCGACGATCGAAATGATGATCAGCAGATTCAGTGCAGGCACTTGGGCGGTGACGTCGGTGAACGAGGCTCCGAAGACCTGTCCCCGTCCGGAGTAGAGCAACTCCCACTTGTCGAGCTGGTATCCGAACGCTTTCAGCAACGCAAGCAGGGCGAGCAGGATCGACACGTGAGCTTTGACGCCGGGACTCGTTCGGCGCGGGCCCTGAATCTGGATCCCGCCGTTCAGGTAGTGAGCAGCGGCGACGACGAGCGTCAACACCAAGATGAGCTGGAAGGCCCAACCGAAGAGATCACGGTAGAACGGAAGGTCGAAAACGTAGAGACTCACATCGTGACCGAAGATGGGATCGGTGCTCCCAAACTCTCCTCCATGGCGAAACATGAGCCAGTCCCGCCACCACGCCGCCGCACCGAGACCGATCAGGATGCCGAAGAATGCGGATACCGCAGCACGCACCCGGCCCGCTCGGGGTTCGACCCACAGCTGGTACCGCTCGAGGAGCTCCTCATCGGGGCTTCCAGAGCCGAGACCCAGTCGCGGCGACACTCGGTCGACGATCCACAGGTTGAGCAAGAACACAGCGAACGCGACAAGGGCTGCAGCGAGCACCAACCACACACGGGTGAACACCAACGTCGTCCAGATCGCCGTCTGATCGAGCGACGAGTACCACAAATAATCGGTCCACAGCGTCGATAGCCACCGAAAGGTGAGCAGGGCAACGACAACAGCGATCGCAAGGATCGTTAGTAGCCGACGGCCCCGCGACCGAGGTCGAACATTTATGGGATCTCGATTGATCACAGGCCAGGGATTCTATGACGCGCTCGGATTAGCTCCTGCTGGCGCCAGCGTGCATACACAGCCCACCTCAGCCGGCGGTATGACGGTGCCAGAAGGCGGCTCTCCGGTCGTTGACCACGACTGATCGGCAGGACATGATGAGCACCGCCGTCCCGATGGCACACCGACGACTCGCTCGACGCCGAGAACGCCGAGGCCGGCAAGGAGGCCACGGTGATAGTCGGCGAACGCCACCACCCGAAGCCGACGCTCTGCTTCATCCGTGCGCCAGGCACGGAACACCTTGCTCACGCCAGAGGCTCGCTCGCGATCCCCGGCGTCGGATGAGGTCGCCGTTTCGAGCGAGTGGGTGACGGCCTCAGCGAGCGCTGCTGAGAACTCCGGCGCGGCGTCGCCGACATCGTCAATTTCCGGATGCGGCGTCTCCGCGCCGCCGGTGAGGTCGGCGGCCGCCGCGTAGCCGGCAACCACGCTCTCTCGTGCAAGCGACACGAGGTCGTCGACAAACGCCGCTACAAAGAACGCCGAGTCCGGCCGCCATGCCGAGTCAAGGCGCAACTCCTCGAGGGCTCTGTTCTGCAGATCCACGATGCGGCGCTTGATCGACCGCAGCGCCCGGTTCTGCACAGGCAGCAGGAGCCGGTCCCGAACGTCGAGTGCCGATCGATCACCTTCGACCTCGGCACCGGGAGACTCTTGCGTTGCGACAACAGTGCCAGTCACGACGGGACCGAGCGCCGCGGGGTCGCCCTCATCTGCTGTCGCCTGTGCCTCTTCAGGCGCTTCCGCCGCTCTTCGCTCCAGCTCGGTGACCCGAGGTTCGGGCTCCTGACGAAGGGAGGCGAAGAGGTCGGCAATCGCGTCGTCGGCCGGTTCGTCTTCCGGTTCAGGCTCCGCAGCGGGCCCAACCTCGTCCACTGTGGGCTCCGCCTCCTGCTCCTCCTCGGCGTCGGGCTGGGCCTCGGAAACCGGCTCCTCCTCGACCTGCCCCTCGGGTACCGGCTCGGTGGGCGGTGATGAGGCTTCGCCGACCGTTTTCCCGTCGGGGTCGGCCTCCGGTTCCGGCTCAGGGTCCGCAGCAACGTCCTTCACGGCCTCACTCGAAGGAGCGGGCAACGGAGGTTGTTGTAGCGCTTCGACCTCAGCCGCCATAGCCAGAGCGTCGACCGGTGTCGACCGCACGGCTCGAGCTCCCGAAACGATCTTCACCGAGGCCTCGTCACCGGTCCATCGAGGCGACTCGGGCTCGACGTCACTACTCGTGTCGACAGCGTCCTCTTCCTGTTCCTGATCCCCCCGTTTGGTTTCGATCTCGTCCTCGAACTCTCCGATCGAGGTTCGGGCGGCCTCCAGCTCTGTCATGAGCTCCGCTCGCCGGTCCTCCAGCGCTTTCGCTCGCTCTTGGGCTGCTTCGGCTTGACGGCGCGCAGACACGAGAACAGTGTCGGCCTCTTGGCGGGCACCCGTGACGAGCCGGTCCGCCTCGTCCCGCGCCCTCCGCAACTCCTCGTCACGGTCTCGCTTGGCATCTCCGATGAGGCGCAGCGCTTCGCGCTCTGCTTCGGCTCGGATGAACAGGGCTTCCTGTGCCGCTTCTTCGAGAAGACGAGAATGCTCCGTCGATGCCTCCTCCAACATCGACGTGCCCTCATCCCAAGCGCTCTGTCTCGCCTGTTGGGCAGCACTTTGTGCTTCTGCCGTGACGTGTTTCGCATCAGCGTCTGCGTCCGCCCGCCACTTGGCAGCGTCCGCGGCGGCCCGGGACCTCATCTGTTCGGCCACGGCTCGAGCTTCTTGAAGAATGCGACGCAACTCGTCTGCGGCTGTGTCGAGCTCCGACGCGAGGTCTCTCGGTCTGTCGAATCCGGCTGCCTGCATCGATTCGGCTAGCCGATCGATGTCGGCTCGGAGCGAGGCGATGACTTCGGCGACCTCGACCTTGAAGTCATCCACCTCGCCCCGGTCATAGCCGCGGCGGGCAATCGAGAAATCGCGGGCGCGTACAACTTCGGGGGACACGTCCTCCATGGAGCGCAGGGTACCTACCGGCCATTACCCGGTCAGGGATTACGCGCTGTGAGCGTCAGAGTGTCGCCAGGTAGTCGAGTGCGTCGTCGATCGTCGCTACCCGAACAACAACGATGTCGTCTCCGGCGGCTTCGACGGCGTCGTCGTAGTTGAGGGCGGGAACGAGAACTGCCGTTGCTCCGGCGTCGATCGCAGCAAACACCTTCTGGGGAACGGCGCCGATCGGTCCGACGGTGCCATCTCGGAAGATCACGCCCGTTCCGGCCACACGATGCCCGTTGGTCATCGGCTCAGGAGTGAGCTGGTCGATGATCTGCAGCGTGAACATCAAACCGGCGGACGGGCCTCCGACGTTGGAGGAGTCGATCATGATCGGGACCGGAAAATCGGGTAACAATTCGTAGTCGTCGAGAAGCACGCCGACCATGGGGCGATCCGGATCGTCGGTGTGCGGCCCGAGCACGATCGTGAGCTCGAAGACTTCGTCGCCGCGCTCGACGGTGAGTACCGCCGCATCTCCCACTCCCTTGCTCGTGAGAACCTCAATCACGTCGTTTCGCAGTGAGATGGGCTTGCCGTCGATGTCGACGATGACATCGTCGGGGAGGAGCACTCCGTGCGCTCCGCTGCCCTCCACCGTGTCGATGACGAGTGCACCCGCCCCCTCGTAGGTCACTTCATAACCCAGGTACGTCAGCGCGACGAACCTCGCGTTGTTCTTCGCCTCTTCCATCGACGCGAGGTTTGCCCGCCTGAGGTCCTCAGGAGACGTGTCGGACGACCGGATATTCTCCCGAGGGACGACGGCAACCGTCGGATCGAGGCGGGCACCGATGTACTCGAAAACGTTGGCCTGCTTCTGGACGATGGTCAGCCAGAACAGCTCACCTTCGTTCGAGGGGTCGCCGCCGATGACGGTGACATAGTCGGACGAGTCGTACACCGGGCCCGGCGAGTGCGTGTAGTAGTCGATCTCGATGGGCCACAGGACGGCGATCGCGATACCGACCGCAAAGAGGAAAGCGGCGAGAACGAACGGCCACTTCGGAACCCGTCCTCGGGACGAGTTCACGGCGTCATCGGATCGCGCTTCGGTCATCGTCGGGCTTGTATCCATCCACTGCGAGGTTACCGACGACGCGTAAAGAGGGCGTCAAGCCACTTTGCCGTCCCCGACCAGCTCTGCCTGAACCACGATTCTCTGCCTGGCGGATCCCTTGGGGTGACAAGCGAAGAGTGTGGCCATGTCGCCAGTACCCACGTTGTAGGTGATCCAGATGTCTTCCGGCTGCACGATGAGGGTGTCGGTCACCCGATACATCACCTCGAACCCACCATCATCGGTCACGAAGATCAGATCGCCGCTTCGAAGCCGGTCAAGGTCCCTGAAAGGAGCCGTGAAGGTGGTGCGATGGACAGCCAGCACGAAGTTGCCATCCTCTCCGGGAAGGGCGGTCCCGGCCCAGTACGCGACACCCTGATCGATCACATCGAGCGAGACGCCGGCCCGCACCGTCTCGTGAAGATCGATGGCCGGAATGCGAACCTCGGCGATGACGACACCACTCTGTTGAGAGCGGTGACTCGGAGACTGCCGCGACGGCGCCGGCACGGCGACGTTCTCCGCAGTCGCCGAAGGCATCGCCGAGAAGGCAACGACGGCCGCCAAGATGCCACCAATG
>JAUVPA010000197.1 GCA_030598905.1 Acidimicrobiia bacterium | reverse complement strand
GTGTTCGCGCCGCCACCGACATCGACTCCAAAGCCGCACCGAGAAGCCGACGACCTCAGACCGAACCAGGGAGTCGTGATTCGATCACAGCCCAAGTAGCGACTCAAGCCAAAGTCGGGAGGTACTGCGCGGGATCGCGAAAGAACCGGGATCGGGCGACGGCGTCGGAGGCACCGAGTGCCCTCGCTCGAACCATGCCGAGGTCGTCGACGTGCGGCCCGAACGCCACGACACGGACACCCGCTCCCTGCAGGTCGCCAATGGCATCGTCCGAGGCGCCGTGCTCGATATCGACGAACGCGCAGATCGGCAAGGAGTCGTCGAGGTGTCCGCGGAGCGATGCCAGATCGCGGTACGCAACCAGCGAGTATCCGGCCGCTTCAACAATCGACTCGAGCCTCGTTCGGTCCATCAGGTTGGTTGAGAACAGACCCACCCGTGCCCGTCGCGGTGTTCCTTCCGGCGCCCCGTTCACGGGAACGAGGCCAGCCACGGCTTCGGTCTTGGCTACACCCCACCCGATGTGTGCCTCCCAGGCTTCGTCGCTCAGCTCTCGAGAGTTCGCAGGAGCGAGCGAGTAGGGATCGTCTGGCAGGAGCGATTCCTCGACATCGTCACGGTGGACGGGATCGGCGCCAAGCGAAGCAAGGGCTCGGGTGGGTATCGCCAGGGCATCTCGCACGATCTGGAGCGGACTCCTGACTTGATCGGCAAGAGGCATCTGCAGGAGGGCGGAGAGGTGTTCGCCGAACCACACGGCGGACTCGTCAACCGCATCATCGACCGCGGGCAGGTCGTTGGCGGCGATCCGCTCCTTTGTGTATGTCGGGTACGCGGCGACGAACGCCCGAAGGAGCCGGTCCGCTTCTGGAGTCATTTTCGCACCTTATGCGGATGCCGGGAGTCTCGGCGGCGTCTGCCTACCATCGACTCAGACCGTTCCCACGGAGGACACATGCGTAAGGCTTTGTTCTTGCTCGCCGCGCTCGCGATCGTGCTGTCGGCGTGTCGGGCTGAGATCAACATCGCCGTCGACGTGTCCGAGACGGGCGAAACGGTGGTCACCGTCGAGATGGGGGCCGACGAGGAGTTCCAGGCGTTGTTTGGCGGAGAGGATCCCTCCGAGTTGCTGGGAGAGAGCGGCCTCGACTTGGTACCCGAGGGAGAGGCGTTCACCAGAACCGAAGGTGACATGACGTATTGGGGAGCGCAGCGCACGTACTCGAGCTTCGAAGAGTTCGAGGCAGACTTCGCCGACCCCGACGATCCGGACAGCGCCTTCACCAGCCTCTCATTCGCTATGGACGAAAACGAGGCCGTCCTCGAGGGAACGCTGGCAGCTCCAGACGACGAGATCAGCACCGAGGGGCTTCCGATCGATCCCAGTGTGCTCACCGCCGACATCTTCGCGGTGAACTTCATCTTCGACATGCCGGGTTCCGTCAAAGAGCACAATGCCGATCGCGTGTTGGGCGAGGGGCAGCTGCTCTGGGAGATCCCCATCGTGGGCGGGGAGAAGGAGATCTTCGCGCGCTCGTCCTTGGGTGACAGCTCACTGTGGTGGGTGTGGATCATCCTCGGGGTGCTTCTCATCTTGCTTGTCGCGGCAACCATTGGCGTTGTGATGGCTTCACGACGCAAGACCGACAAGGCCCTCGCTGCCGCAGACGAAGAAGGCACAGACGGCGCAGTGGTGAAGAGCACCGACGGAGCCGACGGTGATCCGTCAGACGGGGATAAAGGGCAGTAGCAGCCCTCAGTCGCTGGGTAGCTCTCCCATGGCCGCGAGCAACGCGGCGCCCTCGTTGCCGTTGAGAACGTCGAACGTGGCCTGAGCGCGTCGATTGGTGTCGGCCTCGATCTCATCTCTGACGACGCGACCTGCGCCGGTCAAACGCGGTGGGTCATCTTCGGCAAATCCCCTCTCGACGAGCTGGGCGAAGCCTCCGTCTCGATCTTCGGCCTCGCCTCCGCGCCACAAGCTGGTCATGATCACGATGGTCGGTTCGGTGAGACCGCGGGCGAGCCACGCTTCGGAGTGGTCGTGCTGGCGAATGAACCGCAAGTTGAAGAGGCGCTGGTGAGCGAGCCGGTATCGATCAGATGAGTCGGGGAGGTTGCGGTGTGCGACCGCTACGACGTGGTCGTCCGACGCCGCGAGACTGACCTCATGAGAGAGGCGGCTGGCCGTGGCTACCGCAGCATCATGCTCACCCCACTTGTCCGCCGCAACGTGGGCTTGGGCTTGCTGTATCTCGACGTGCAGCGGCCGCAGTGACGGC
>JAUVPA010000074.1 GCA_030598905.1 Acidimicrobiia bacterium | reverse complement strand
CATCGTCGACGAGGGGGCGTACGTTCACTACGTCGAGGGATGCTCGGCGCCCGTGTACTCCAGCGACTCCCTGCACTGCGCAGTCGTCGAGATCGTCGTCAAGGAGGGTGGCCGCTGCCGGTACACGACCATTCAGAACTGGTCGAACAACGTTTACAACCTCGTCACCAAGCGGGCTGTTGCCTACCGCAATGCCACCATGGAGTGGATCGACGGCAACATCGGATCCAAGCTGACGATGAAGTACCCGGCGGTATGGCTCATGGAGCCGGGCGCTCACGGTGAGGTGCTCTCGATTGCCTTCGCCGGCGACGGCCAGCACCAGGACGCCGGGGCGAAGATGGTCCACGCGGCACCGGACACGACCTCGCTTATCACGTCGAAGTCGATCAGCATGGACGGCGGTCGAGCGGGCTATCGGGGGCTTGTGAGAGTCGAGCCGGGGGCCGAGCGGTCGAAGTCCTTCGTGCGCTGCGACGCGCTGATCCTCGACGAAGACTCGCGGTCGGACACCTATCCCTACATGGAGATCGAGGAGTCCGACATCGACATAGGCCACGAGGCCACGGTGTCCAAGGTCGGTGAAGACCACCTGTTCTACCTGATGAGCCGCGGGCTCTCCGAGGAGGAAGCGACGGCGATGATCGTCGCCGGTTTCATCGAGCCGATCGTCAAGGAGCTGCCGATGGAGTATGCCGTCGAGCTCAATCGCCTCATCGAGCTCCAAATGGAAGGCGCCGTCGGCTGATCCTCTTTTCCCGTCTGGCGTACCGCAGACCCATATATGGGTCTGCGGTACGCCAGACGTGTTGTGTAGGTTGCTTCTGGGGAGCCGCGGGAAGGAACAGCAATGACACATCCGAATGGTCTGTTCTCCTGGGCGGATCTCTCTTCGCCGGATGTTGCCGCCGGCAAGCTGTTTTACGAGGAGTTGTTCAGCTGGACGAGCGAGGACCAGCATGATCCCGCTGCCAACCTGATCTATGTCTTGTTCTCCAAGGACGGCGACCTTGTCTCCGGGATCGGACCGCAGCCTCCGGAGATGGCAGGGTCCGGTATGCCGCCGGTGTGGGCTTCGTACGTTGCCGTCGATTCGGTCGACGAGACCGTGGCCACGGTGACCGCAAACGGGGGAACCGTGATCATGTCGGCGATGGATGTCATGGATTCGGGCCGGATGGCCATCCTGGCCGACCCGTCGGGAGCGGTGTTTTCCTTGTGGCAAGCGGGCACGCATCAAGGTGCGGAACGCTTCAACGATCCCGGCTGCATGACGTGGAACGAGCTGGCGACCAGGGACGTCGGCAGCTCCAAGGCCTTTTACGAGGCCGTCTTTGGGTGGCGATACGAGGAAGCCGAGATGCCAACCGGCTTCACCTATACGACGTTCTTCCTCGGCGAGCGCTTCAACGGCGGCATCATCCCGATGAATGAGGATTGGCCGGCGGAGATGCCTCCGCATTGGATGGTCTACTTCAGGGTCGACGACACCGACGATGCCGTCCTGCGGCTGAAGGGCCTCGGAGGATCGATTTCCGTTCCGCCCTTCGACTCGCCGGGTGGGAGGATCTCGGTTGTCGGTGATGCCCAAGGCGGCACCTTCAGCATCATCGGACCGATGCCAACTCCCGCCTAGGCGGCGCGCCCAGCATGCGGATTGTCGTCGCAGACTGCACCGTGAACTACGTGGGCCGGCTAACCGCTCACTTGCCGAGGGCGACGCGTCTTGTGATGGTGAAAGCCGACGGGTGTATCGCCGTTCACGCTGATGGCGGTGCCTACAAGCCGCTCAACTGGATGAACGCACCAAACACGCTCACAGAAGAGCAGGGTCGATGGATCGTCACCAACACCAAGGGCGAAACACTCACCATCGATCTGCATGAGATCCACTTCGAGACGACGATCGAGATGGGTGAGGACCCCGGGCTGCTGAAGGACGGTGTGGAGCTCGAGTTGCAGCGCCTCCTCAGCGAGGCTCCGGAGGAGATCGAGCCCGGCCTGAGTCTCATCCGTCGCGAGTATCCGACACCGATCGGTCCCCTAGACCTGCTGTGCCGGGACGAAGACGGCGCGACGGTCGCAATCGAGGTGAAGCGGCGCGGTGAGATCGACGGCGTCGAACAGCTCACTCGTTACCTCGAGTTTCTCAACCGTGATGATCGGCTGGCTCCGGTGCGCGGCATCTTCGTTGCCCAACAAGTCAAGCCGCAGGCACGCACTTTGGCTGTCGACCGGGGCATCCAGTGGGTCGAAGTCGACTACGACGTTCTTCGAGGAGCAGAGACGAACAGCCTCCGACTTTTTTGAAGCTGCTCCCCCCTCAGGAGGCAGGTCAGAGGAGGCTCTCGAGGTCGTAGCTGCTGGAGGGGTGGCGCAATTTGGAGAGGGCTCGGGTTTCGATCTGGCGGACCCGTTCCCGGGTGATTCCTACGATTCCGCCCACGTCAGAGAGGGTCCGCGGCGGTTGGCCGTCGAGCCCGTACCGGAGATCCACGACGATACGCTCGCGCTCGTCGAGCATCGAAAGCGCCTTCTCGAGCTCTTCTCGGCGAGCGACATCTGCCACTTGGACAAACGGATCGACGGCACCTTCATCCCTGACGAAATCCCCCAACTCGGCGTCGCCGTCCTCGCCGACTGGGCGATCGAGCGATACCGTCTCGGACGGTGCCCTCAAGGCGATGACGATCTTCTCTTCGTCGAGACCCGAAACGAGCGAGATCTCGGCAACCGTCGGGGGCCGGCGGTACTGCTCGTGCAATGACAACTCGGTCTCCTGCACGGTGCGGACCACATCGACCATGTGTACCGGCAGCCTGATCGTCCGACCGTAGTTGCCGAGGCCCCGCGTAATTGCCTGGCGGATCCACCAGGTCGCGTATGTCGAGAACTTGAAACCCTTGCGCCAGTCGAACTTCTCGACCGCGCGGATCAGACCGAGGTTTCCTTCCTGGATCAGGTCGAGGAGGTCCAGGCCTCTTCCTGAGTACCTCTTTGCGATTGAAATGACGAGCCTGAGGTTGGAGCGAATGAACTCCGTCTTGGCTTCGTCCCCTCCGTTGACCGCGCGATACAAAAGTGCCTTCTCGGAAGGAGACAAGCCAATCTCGGTGTCGAGCCGATGCTGAGCTCGCCGGGAGGCTTCCATCGCACGGGCGAGTCGGACTTCATCCTCTGCCGTCAGAAGACTGTGTGCCGCGACTTCCTCGAGATACATCCCCACCGCATCAGCGATGGAGGCATCTGAATCGTGCGCCCGATATACCGTCTCCGCCACATGTCCTCCCGTTCACCGGCCCCCCGAGTGCGGAGGGAGGAGCGCGGGCGAAGTTATCACGGACCGCCGACAGCCGCAATCCGTCATTAGCCTTGGCAGGCACGCGTTCTTCGCCATGCAGGGCTGCTGTGTTCCCACGACCCCACCAGGACAATCGATCGCCGTCTTTGGCGAGCCTGGGAGCGATCGCCGCGATCGCCGTGATCGGCCTGGCCGCTTGCTCAAGTTCGCTCACTCTCGACCCCGGCGGCGTCACCGGTGCCGAACTCGGTGCTCCGTCGCTCGAGATCGTCGTTCTGGCGGGAGACGATCTGAGTGTCATCCCGGCATCGGTAGCCGTCAACGGAAAAGGCCTCGTGCTCGACTCCGTCGGATCGACGACCATCGGATGGCCCGAAGGCGATGTAGTGATCGAAGTTGGTGCCAGAGGTTTTCGATCGTGGACCGAGGAACTCCGCGATTACCCGGCTGCCGGCCGGATCGAGTTTCGCCTCGACCCCGTCGTTCTCTCGGGTCGCGTCACGACGAACGACGGCATCGCTCTCCCGGGCGCAACCGTTGCCCTCGGGGCGGCGACCGATGAGACGGACGATGAAGGCCGGTTCCAGCTGGAGAGAGCGGCGCCGGGCGAGATCCATCTCTCCCGACCTGCCTGGGAGTCGGCGACCCACGAGTGGGACGGGAGGACCGAGACGGCAGGGGACCTCCAGATGTCACCGATTGCAGTGCGTGCATTGCGGGTCAGCGGCGAGAAAGCAGGATCTCCGGCTGGCTGGGCCGAGATCCTGTCTCTCGCGGATCTCACGGGCATCGATGCTCTGGTCGTAGACGTGAAGGACGAAACGGGCACTGTTCTGCACGACACGGAAGTGTCGGCTGCTCATGAGATCGGTGCCGTCAAGGCGTTCTACGACATCGACAACCTCGTGCGCGATATGGACGAGCGTTCGCTCTACAAGATCGCCCGGATCGTCGTGTTTCAAGACACACTCCAGGCTCAGGCGAACTCGGATCACGCGGTCACGACCGGAGATGGCGGCTTGTGGGAGACCGCGGCGGGTCACAACTGGCTCGACCCGAGCGATCCGGCCGCCTACGAGTATGCCGTGGATCTAGGAGCAGAGGCGTGCAGGCGCGGGTTCGACGAGATCCAGTTCGACTACGTCTCATTTCCGTTCGGCGGCGACCTTTCCGATGCCACCTTCGACGGTGCCTATACCGAAGAGGTCCGTGTCGCCTCCGTGCTCGCCTTTCTCGACCGTGCCCATTCGGTCCTGAGCCCGGCACCCTTGCAGTGTGCAGTCGGAGCCAACGTGCTGGCGATCACGCTGGAGTCGCCGACCGACGAGAATGTGGGTCAGCGCCCAGGTGCCATGTCGCGAACCGTCGATGTGCTCAGCCCGATGATCTATACGACCAACTACGGACCGGGCTGGAAGGGCATGGCCGACCCCAACGAGCATGCACTCACGATCGTCAACGACGCTCTGCGTGCAGGCGAACGAAAGCTCGAGGGTTATGCGTACTACCGACCCTGGCTCCAGACCTGGGTGCTTTCTGATACCGACGCTCGAGGCGTCCAGGGTATTGCCGAGGACCTCGGGATGGGGTGGATGCTCTGGAGCAACGCCAGCAGCTTTTCCGCCAACACTCTTCCTTCGCGATGAGCACAGAATCCCTCGGCGAGCTGGCTGCCGAGCTCATCGCGTGCAGGCGGTGTCGGCGCCTGGTCGAGTGGCGCGAACACGTCGCAGCCAACAAACGAGCCGCGTTTGTCGGCGACGAATACTGGGGCAAGCCCGTTCCCGGTTTCGGTGATCCTGATGCCCGCTTGGTGGTCATCGGGCTTGCACCAGCCGCCCATGGTGCCAACCGAACCGGCCGCATGTTCACCGGCGATCGCAGCGGTGAGTGGCTCTACCGGGCTCTGCATCGGGCCGGGTTTGCTTCCCAGGCATCGTCGACGGATGTCGGCGACGGAATGGTCTTGGACGACGCTTGGATCACCGCTCCGGTGCGTTGTGTGCCCCCCAAGAATCGACCCACCCCGGCTGAACGCGACAACTGCGCGTCCTGGTTCAACGCCGAACTCGATCTGCTCGAGAAAGCACAAGTGTTCGTTGCCCTCGGTGAGTTCGGCTACCGCAGCACGTGGCGATACCTATCGGGCCGACAAGGCGAGGAGAAGCGCCCCAAGTTCACCCATGGCCTCGAGCTTGACCTCGGCAAAATCACCCTGCTCACCAGCTATCACGTCAGCCAGCAAAACACTTTCACCGGCCGTCTCACCGAAGGAATGCTCGACGACGTCTTCACCACCGCGGCGCGCCTCTTGTCAACAAATACCAACTGACGACTCGGTCAAGCCGCGTCTCCCTCAGCTTCGTACAGCAACAGCTTCCGCTCCCAAGCAACTTCAAGGTACGGAAACGGATTCACCTTCTGATCACCGTTCTTCAACTCGAAGTGGGTATGCGCGATGGTGTCTTCTGCATTTCCCGAGTCTCCAACAAACCCGATCATCGTTCCGGCTTCAACCGTCGAGCCGACCTCGAGCCCTTCGGCAAAAGCGCGTTCAGATCCGCCTTCGCCGTCGTCGGTTCCCGCCGTGTCGTTGTTGAGATGAAGGTAGGAACTCACCCATCCTTCGGCATGCTCGATGCGGATGTTCCACCCCGACAAGCGACTCCAATCCATGTGAGAGATCGTCCCCGCCGCGACGGCGACGAGCGGCGTGCCTCGAGGGGATTTGATGTCCGTTCCCTTGTGGCGGCGACCTCCGCTGCGCGCGGCGCCCCACGAATCCGAGAAAGAGACGTCTGCCGTTTCGTGCGGGAAAGCTTCGATCAGGAAGTCTTCGACGTTGACGACTGCTTCGGTCGGCTCTGCCTCTTCGACAAACGCCATCACCGTCGCGGCCAGTGCCGCACCGGACCCGAAGAGAGCCGAGGCAAGGAGTGCTGCAATCACTGCGAGCGCGCGGAGGGCGCGATGCGCCGGCATGAACATGGGAAACCTCCAGCGGTGGCCTGCCACGCCTCGTCCTGTCGCGTCGCTCGTCGCGCGTGGCGCGTCGGCGGAGGCCACCTCGTCTTTGTATTGGCAGGTCCTCGAACCCTATGCGGGATCTACGTTTAGCTGCAGCAAACGTGGCCCTCGAGACCGGGTCGGTAGCAAGACCCTTCTTCCCAGGAGCCCGCCGAGCAATACATGTCACTCGTCTCGACGACCAGGTCATCACCAGTCGCGGTGGTCTCGGCTACGCCACTCCGACATGAGGAGTGACGAAACCTCACCCTTGCGACTGGCGCGCCTAGCCGCCGATCCGAGCAACCGCATCACTCAGCAGACTCCTAGAGTCCGTTCGTCGTCTCAGGAGCCGGTCGATGATCCCCCTCAACCGAGAAGCGTTGCCGCTCGTCGTCGGCGAGGAGCCACAGTGGCGAACCGACGAGCGCCTCCAAGCACTCCAGCTGTTCATCGAGGGATCAATGCCGTCCGCCCAGGAGGAGGCGTGGCGTTATGTCGACCTCGACTTCGATCTGAAGGAGTTGTCAATTCCCCAGAGAGGGGCCGATCCTCTGCCCGACGGCGACATTGCAGACTGTCTGGGCCAGGCTCACCGATTGACTGTCGTCGACGGGAGAGCATCGGGCTCGAGTAGCGAGCAACTCGTGTCGCTACGTGGTGCTCTAGCAGATCGCGAGGCAGCCGTCCGCTCTGCTGAGGTGGCAAATATCGGCGCCGACACCGACCTCTTCTCTGCCGCACACAACACATTCGGTAGTGACGGGGCATTCCTCCACGTGGAGAAGGGCCAAGTGGCCGAAGCGCCCTTCTACATCGACATACACGGAACCGCTGCCGGCTCGGTTTCGTTTCCTGCCGTTCGCGTGGAGATGGAAGAGGCCTCGTTCGCCTCACTCGTCGTGCATCTGCGTTCTGTAGCGGGTGCCACGATGATTCCCCAACTCGTGTGCCACGTGGGTCCCGGCGCCGGCCTGAAGGTCGTGCTGGTGCAGGACGTCGACTACGGAGCGACCACCATCGGCCACGCTCGCGTTGTCGCAGACCGTGATGCATCCATCGATCTGTTCGAGGTCGGGCTCGGAGGAAACCTGGCGCGCCTGGCACTCACGACGGATCTTGTCGGCGACGGCTCGACCGCGCAGGTCCGCGGCGCCTACTTCGGGGAGGATCACCAGACGCTCGACTATCGCTACGTGATGAACCACATCGGCCGCAACACCCGATCGGACATGTTCTTGAAGGGCGCCGTCGAAGACGAGGCCATGTCCGTTTTCACCGGTCTGATCCGCATCGAGGAGACCGGTCAGAAGACGGAGGCCTTCCAAACGAATCGCAACCTGCTCCTGTCTGAGGGAGCGACGGCTCAGTCCGTCCCCAACCTCGAGATCTTGGCCAACGACGTGAAGTGTGGTCACGGGTCCACCGTGGGTCCGCTCAACGAAGATCAGCGCTACTACCTGATGAGCCGCGGGCTCGAGCAGAGCCGAGCGGACAGGCTTCAGGTGCGAGGCTTCTTCGAGGAGGTGCTGGCCCGCCTTCCGGTTCCGGACATCACGGAACCCATCCGGGCGAGCATCAATCGCAAGTACGTGTCGGCTCAGGAAGAGGGCCGCGTATGACCGATGTGCGCATCGGCCGCCTTGCCGACTTGCCCGATGGGCGCGGTGTGCGCGTCGAAGTGGGAGGTCACCAGGTTGCCATCTTCCGGATCGAGGACAACGTCTACGCGATCGGAGATCGTTGTAGTCACGCCGAGGCGTCTCTCGCCGAAGGCGAGCTTTTCGGCACCGAGGTGGAATGCCCCCGGCATGGCTCGGAGTTCGACATCACCACCGGCCAGCCTGGGGCTCTCCCGGCGACGAAGCCGGTGCCGGTGTACAAGACGGACGTTCGCGGAGGAGATGTGTATCTGACTCTCGAAAACGCCGACGTTGTCGGAT
>JAUVPA010000080.1 GCA_030598905.1 Acidimicrobiia bacterium | reverse complement strand
CTATCGAGCAGAGACCTCTTCTTCCTTGTCAACTTGGCAGAGCGGCCGCTCTGGCTCGTAAATGCCAATTTGACGGGGGCGGAGTTGGCTCATGCCGACCTCGAGGACGCTGACCTTCGTGGTGCGCAGCTGTCGGGAGCGGATCTGCGAGGCACCATCCTCAAGTCGGCGCGTCTCGGCGGTGCCAATCTTGCCCGAGCCAATCTTCAGGGGGCCGACCTCACTTCTGCCAGGCTCATTGGAGCCGACGTGAGAGGCGCCAATCTTCATGAAGTTGTTCTTGAAGGCGCCGAAACCGGAGGCGTCCACTACAACTCGGAGACTGTCTGGCCGGACGGCATCGACCCCGAAGAGTTGGGTGCCGTCTATGCCGATTCCGGCGACTGGAAGACCGACTGACGAGGTCAGCGGTATGGCGAATCGCCCTCGAAGTCCTTCCATACACCCAGCCTCGGTTCGGCGAGATTGATCCCCAGGGGTCATCGTTGCCCTTACTTCGAAGCGGTTGCACCGAGTGGATGGGCGTTCGGTGATGGGTCTTCCCGATTTGGAATTGGGCGCGATGTCCGTTTGGCACGAGTTCGCGTCAGCTGGCGGCACTTGGTATCGTTGTCGGGTAGATCCGTTGTGGTGCAAGGGCAAACGTCCGATTCCCTTGCAGAGCAACACTTGCGGGCTGTGGCGCAGTCAGGCAGCGCACCGGTCTGGGGGACCGGGGGTCGCCGGTTCAAATCCGGCCAGCCCGACCGTTTATTCGCGCGCCGCTAGAGGCGGCGCTTCCGGCGCTTTCGTGAAAGTTGCTCCCCTGAACTGGAATCTGATGGGCGCGCTGCTCTATCGAACGCGCCGGTAGCGCTGCTACAGCGGCGCGCGTATCGACAGGTAACGAGAGTGTCACGAACCATGTCTGACTGTCCAAAGGCGCGTAAGGTCATCCCAGCGACGAGTGGAGCTCATGGCGTACGAAGATCAGTACGAATTGCTGGACGTCGTCGAGCCCGTGGTCGAGAAGCTCATGGCCCAACACCAGGAGCGGCGCCAGGTCTGGTACTTCCATGAGGTCGTGCCGTGGGAGAAGGGGAGGAGCTTCGTCGACGAGCCTTGGGACGAGTCCCATGCCACGGTCTCGCCGGAGGTGAGGACGGCTCTCGTCCTGAATCTTCTCACGGAGGACAACCTTCCCTATTACCACGCCGAGATCGCGACGCGGGTTCCCGATGACTCGGCATACACCCGCTGGAACAACCTGTGGACGGCCGAGGAAGGTCAGCACGCCATCGCCCTGCGGAGTTATCTGCTGACATCGCGAAATGCCGATCCCCAAGAGCTCGAAGACGATCGCATGGCAACAATGCAGGCCGGATTCCAGGCGGCTCATGATGATCCGGCAACCGTTTTCATCTACACAGCGGCTCAGGAACTGGCCACCCGCGTGAGCCACCGAAACGCCGGCAAGATCGCCGACGATGAGATCGCCTACAACGTGATGGCGAGGATCGCGGCCGACGAGAATCATCACTTCATGTTCTATCGCGGCGTGACTCAGGCGATGATCGACGAGGACCCGTCGATGCTGATGGAGCCGATCTACAGAGTTCTCTCCAACTTCCAGATGCCAGGCGTCGGAATCCCAGGGTTCTTGCGGCGAGCGGTCGACATCGCCAAGACGGGCGTTTACAACCTTCGCATCCACAACGACAAGGTCATAACACCCCTCTTGCGCGAGTGGAAGATCGAGTCACTCACCGGATTGACCAGCGAGGCCCAGGAGTATCAAGAGAAGATTCTCGCTTTGCCCGAGCGTTTGTCGAGGCGGGCTGCCGCCTTCGAAGCGCGGTACGGTACCGCCTGAGGAACTAGCCTCGCCCAGCATGCCGATCACCGGGTTCGACTACGTCTACGTCGAGACTCACGCGTGGGACGAGGCCACAGCCTTCTGGCAGGGTCTTGGATTCTCGTTCGCAGCTCAGTGGGGTGATGTCGGTCATCGCGCCGGACGGTTGGAATCGGGTACAGAAGCCGTGGTTCTCGCCGAGGCAGCTCCGGAGCAGACGGCGGCATTCAGTTTGTACTTCACTGCAGACGACATCACAGGACTCGATCTCGCACCCAGTGTCGAGGTCGTCACAGCTCTACACGAAACTCACTGGCACACGAAGATGGTGGAAGTGAGAGATCCCGAAGGTCACGTCTACGCACTCCAGGAAGGGGGAGATTGATGCGACTGACAACCGCAATGCTTGCCGACGCAGCCCAGGTCCAGGGGGGCAAGCTGTTTGTGCTCGGTGGTGGTTTCGACACGATCAGTGCCAGAACCATTCCCGTTGTCCACCGCAGCCTGACCCTCGCCATGGTCGCGGAGGTGGAGCCCGACGAACGCCACCGTGATCTCGAGGTCGCCATCAGGTTGATCGACGAGGACGGCAACCCGCTCGACGTCGAAGCCAAAGGCAAGCTCCGAGTCGGAGCGCCGCCGAACCTCCCCCCGGGTTCGCCAAGCATCGTCCCCATCGTCAGCCCGTTCTACAACATCCGCTTCCCCGAAGCGAAGGGTTATGCCTTCGTTGTGAACTTCGAGGACGACGAGCTGTCAAGGGTTCGCTTCCGAGTCGTTCAAGTGACGTGAGCCCGATCCGACTGCGGCGATGACGGAGGAAGGCCCTGCCGACGCGGGAATCGTCACACTTCCCAACGCGATCTCAGTCATACGGCTGCTCCTCGTGCCCCTGTTCATATGGCTCGTGTTCGTCGACGAGATCGGGTGGGCGGGAATCCTCCTCGGCATCATCGGAGCCACGGATTGGATAGACGGTTTCCTCGCTCGCCGGCTCAATCAAGTGAGCGAGGTGGGCAAGTTCCTCGATCCGCTGGCCGACAGGCTGGCCGTCCTCGTAGCCGTCGTTGTCGGTCTCGTACAGGGGATCCTGCCGGTCTGGTTCGCCTGGGCTCTGATCATTCGCGAGCTGGCGATCGGACTGGGTGCCGTGTGGGGGTGGCGCCGCGGCGTCTCGAAGCTCGACGTCCGTTGGCTCGGCAAGGCAGCCACCCTCGCCTTGTACGTGAGCATCACCTCTTTCTATATCGGTGTCGGCTTTGATTTATGGCCGGCTACTTGGCTCGCATACCTCTTCGGTGTCCCGGGTTTGGTGATGTACTACGTCGTCGGATTGCAGTACTTCTCCGACATGCGCCAAGCGATCCGAGCCCGCGAGGCGAACGACGTTGGCGGGTAAGCTGCGCGACATCGGCGGCTCAGCGGGAACAGATACGTCGGGAGGATCCGTGGAAATCCCAGAATCACTGCGATACGCAGAGAACCACGAGTGGACTCGCCTCGGCGACGACGGTTCCGTCACCGTGGGAATCACCGAGTTCGCCCAGGACGCTCTCGGGGACATCGTGTACGTGGATCTGCCCGAGGTCGGCAGGGAAGTGGCCGCCGGCGAAGTATTCGGCGAGGTCGAGTCCACAAAATCGGTGTCGGACGTGTACGCACCCGTGTCCGGCGTGATCACCGCGGTGAACGAAGCTCTCGAAGCCACTCCCGAGCTCGTCAACCAATCCCCGTACGGAGACGGCTGGTTCATCGTGATCGAACCGAGCGATGTTGATGCCCTGAAACAGCTGATGGACGCGGCGGCGTACGCCTCCCACACCGCCGAGTGACCCCGGAAGTCTCAAGCTGTGCTTGAGACTTCCGGTACCATGGCGCCATGGATCAGACCGATCTGCCCGAAGACGTCCATGTAGAGCACGAACCCACGATCGCGTGGGAGCCTTCGCCGGCGGCACCGGACACAGAACCAACGGAGAAGCGCCTCGAGGGTGCTTTCGGGTGGGCGCTGATGGTGGAGCGCGGACCGAGGGCCGGATTGACCTACGTGCTCGGACCGGGGGAGACGCTTGTGGGCAGGCATCCCGACTCGGCAATCTTCTTTGGAGATGTGACCGTGTCGCGGCACCACGCTCGTTTCACGGTCGATGAGTCGGGTTTGCGTGTCGAGGATCTGGGGTCCACGAACGGAACCTATGTGAACGGCGTTCGCGGGGACACGTTCATGCTGGCTCCGAAGGACGAAGTAATGGTTGGGAAGTACCTGCTCCTCGTCCTCCGCGGCAACGACTGATGGCTGAAAGGCATCTACGGGCGGCCAGAACGCACACCATCGGCGAGGTCATCAACCTCCTGAAGCCTGAATACCCTGATATCTCCGTCTCGAAGGTGCGGTTCCTCGAGGGCCAAGGGCTCGTGACTCCTCAGCGTTCCTCCTCCGGCTACCGGATCTTCACGGAAGAGGACGTTCGTCGTATCGAGTACGTCCTCAAGGAGCAGCGTGATCACTATCTGCCGCTGAAGGTGATCAAGTCCAAGCTCACCGCCTGGGAGCACGGCGAGGAATCTCCGGTTGTCCCGGAGACCGGTCCGCCGCCGGAGGCATACTTCGCAGCGTCCGGTGTC
The DNA here is from genome assembly GCA_030598905.1 of Acidimicrobiia bacterium. Lineage (GTDB taxonomy): Bacteria > Actinomycetota > Acidimicrobiia > Spongiisociales > UBA5794 > JAUVPA01. The sequence goes on along the minus strand of JAUVPA010000080.1, from coordinate 3,358 downwards.
TCGCTGACGCCAAACGAGCTGATGAGGGCGTCGGGCCTGAGCAAGGACCAGTTGGAAGCGCTCGTCGACGTGGGCATTCTCGAACCGTTTCGGCTCCCAGACGGTGCGACCGTCTTTCGCGACGAAGATCTGGTTGTTGCACGGGCAGCACATCGCCTACTCGCTCGTGGATTGGAGGCGCGACATCTACGCGCTTTCCGCCTCGCGGTCGATCGCCAGACCGACCTGATCGGGCAGCTTGCCGCTCCGTTGCTCCGTCACCGCAATCCCGACAACCGGCGCCGCTCTGCTGAAGTGATGGCAGACGTTGCCCAGGCTGCCGCCCAGCTTCAGGAAAGTATGGTCCGGGGTAGGCTTCGTTCGCTGCTCGAACGCTGATGGTGCCCACGGCTCTCTTTTCCTCTCTTGCGCTCGCCATCACCCTCTCCGGGGTGTCGGTTTCGCCTGTCCCGATTCCTGCGGAAGACCCGAAGCTCCCCGCTGTGACGGCTGATTCGTGGATCGTCTATGACGCTCACGCCGATGTTGTGCTGGCCCGGTGGAACGCCAATGACCGCAGGCCGATGGCGTCGGTGACGAAGGTCATGTCGGCGATCGTCGCTTTGGACAACGTCGAACTCGACGATGTGGTGACGGTGCCGGCCGCGGCGACGTCCGCACGTGGTTCCAGCGCCGGCCTGGTGGTGGGCGAAAAGTGGACCGTGAACGACCTGATAGTCGCCATGCTGGTGCGTTCGGGCAACGATGCGGCGCTCACTCTCGCCGGCCATGTCGCCGGTTCCGTAGATGTGTTCGTGGGCCTCATGAACGCCAAAGCGGACGAGCTCGGCATGACCAACACGAAGTTTGCCAACCCCAACGGCCTCGACCACGAGGACCACTACTCGACGGCAACCGATCTGCTCACTCTCACCAACGCCTCCCTCGACTATCCGGCGATCGGGAGAATCGCCCGCACCACGTTTGTCAAGATGCCGGAGGATCCCGACGGTCGGGCCCGAGAGTGGCGGAACACCAACGCTCTCCTCGGGGCCTATCCCGGTGTTGTGGGCCTGAAGACGGGCGCCACGCCTTGGGCGGACAAGGTACTCCTCGGTGTCGCCGAACGCGGACCGAGAACCATCCTCACCGTTGTCATGCACTCGGACGATCACTTCTCCGACACCCGAGAGCTGATGGACTGGGGGTTCCGCACCTATTCACTGCGAGACCGGTTCCTGCGGCCCTTCTTCGCTGAGCAGGGTGGTGGCGGCGCCACAGCCGGGATCGACTTCAATTTCAGTGAGAGCCACGAGCGGAGACTGGCCAACATACCGGCCCTCGACGACGGGCGGTGGAAGACGTCGCGGCTGGAGGATCTTCCCAAGGCGGCCCTGATCGGCGAGTGGCTTGGGGATGCCCTGCCCGGCGGAGGCCGTGGATGAGCGAACCCTTCGTAGAGGTCGTCGACGAGGCCACACTCCAGGAGCGAGTTGCTCAGCTGGGAAGCGAGATCTCGGCCGACTACGAGGGCACGCCGCCCATTGTCGTCGGCGTGCTGAAGGGGTCGCTCCCGTTCATGACCGATCTAGTGAAACACCTCCCCTTCGGTGTCGAGCTCGACTTCCTCTCCCTGACACGCTTCGGGCACCATGGACGTGTATCCCTCGCCATGGACACGTCACTCTCGATGGATGGGCGCGACGTATTGATCGTCGAGGACATCGTCGATACCGGCCTCACTCTGACCACCTTGCGCCGCCTGATGGAGGTCAAGGGAGCACGCGATGTCCGGACCGTCGCCCTCCTCGACAAGGCGACTCGCCGGATCGTCGACGTTCCCGTCGAATACCGAGGTTTCGAGGTTGGGGACGAATTCCTCCTCGGGTACGGCCTCGATTGGGAAGGCAGGTTCCGCAATGTGCGGTCTCTGTGGGGGGTCATGGACCTCAAGACCCTCGCCGACGAGCCGCAACTCTTTGCCCAGAAGGTGTTTGGCGAGGGTGCCTTGATACGCGGCGTCGCGGCGGCGAGGTGATCCTGGGGCCGGTGATAGGCTGATCGCATGAGTGATCTGGTGGCCATGGAGCTGGTCGGGGTGCGCATCGAGCTTCCCACCAACACGCCGATGGTCCTGTTGAGGGAATTGGATGGCCGACGTTATCTGCCGATCTGGATCGGCACGCCTGAGGCGACGGCCATCGCTCTTGCTCTCGAAGGCGTCGAACCGCAGCGGCCGATGACCCACGATCTCATGAAGACGGTGGTCGAGACACTTGGCGCGTCCGTGATCGAGATCAGGGTGACTGAGCTGCGGGACGGCACGTTTTTTGCCGATCTGGTCCTCGACACCGACGACGGTGAGGTCGTGATCTCGGCGCGGCCGAGCGACGCCATTGCTCTGGCGGCCCGCACCGGCAGCCCCATCATCGCGGAGAGGTCACTGCTCGACGAAGCCGGAGTCGAGATCGAGAACGAAGACGAGGAAGAAGAAATCGAGAAGTTTCGAGAATTCCTCGAGGACATCAGCCCCGAGGACTTCGAAGCCGGCTCTCCCTCCTGACCACGATGCCGGGCAACCTCCGCGCCGGCCTGATCCTTTTGACGGCCTCGCTCGCGATCGGAACGATCGGGTTCATCCTCATCGAGAGTCTCACTTTTCTCGATGCGTTCTACATGACGGTCATCACGATCACGACCGTCGGCTTCGGTGAGATTGGAGGCCGCCTCTCCACAACAGGGCGCATGTGGACGATCATCGTGATCATCGCGGGCATGGGAGCGGCTCTTTACACTGCGATCCAGGGCCTGGAATACTTCGCAGATACCGTCATCGGTGGAAAGCGACGGCAGCGGCGCATGAAGAAGTCCCTCGAAGAGCTGTCGGGTCACGTCGTGCTCGCCGGGTTTGGGCGAGTCGGCCAGACCGCATACGAATCGCTGCTGCGCGAGGGCGCTGACGTCGTCATCGTCGACAACAACCCGGCCATGATCAACCGTGCCCTCGAACAGGGCGCATACGCGCTCGAGGGTGACGCCACCAGCGACGAGAAGTTGAAGGCGGCGGGTGTCACCCGAGCCAAGGTTCTGATCCCTGCCGTCGCCAGCGATTCCGACAATCTCGTGATCACACTTTCCGCCCGGGCGCTGAACCCCGACGTGTTGATCGTCGCACGGGCCGTCAGCGCCGAAACCGTGAAGAAGCTGTATCTGGCGGGCGCCGATCGCGTCGTCGCTCCTCAGGTCGGCGGTGGGGAACGGATCGCAACGCTGGCGATGAAGCCGGACCTGGCCGAGTTCATCGACTTCGTGAGCCGCGATGCGACCGTGGAGTTCCAAGTGGAAGAGATGAAGGTCTTGCCCGAGTCGGCGATCATCG
>JAUVPA010000108.1 GCA_030598905.1 Acidimicrobiia bacterium | reverse complement strand
CGGCAATATACGCTGCCGATCGATTCGAGAACGGGGAGAGAATCACACCGCTGTAACTCTGCGCGCGAATGTTCGCGCGCAGGGTGGTTTGCGCAAACCTACCCCTCCGTTATCGTTCGCGATGCCATGCCAACGCGAACGAAGAGTCGCGGGGCGCAGGGGCGGAGTAAGGCGAAGACCAAGAAGAAGAAGTCGGCTTTCCCGACACGGCTGGCCCAAGCGCTACGGACCGGCCGGGATCGGGTCCGAGAGCGGCTGGGACGTCAGACCGACGACGTCTGGGGCGTCGTCCTGGTTGTGGCGGCGGTTCTCGTCGGACTCTCCTTTTTTGAACTATCTGGGCCCGTCGGGGACCGAGTCAGCGCCATGCTGCTTCTTTTCTTCGGCATGTGGGCGTACGCGCTGCCCTTCGTGGTTGCCCTGATCGGCCTCTCTCTCATCGGCGTGTTTCCTCGCAAGGACCACGGCAGGATGACGATCGGAGCGAGCCTGATCTTCGTGGGGTCCCTTGGGATGTTCCACCTCATGACCGGTTCCATCTCCCTCGCTGGGCACATCGAGCAGGTTTCGGCTCACGGCGGGGCCGTCGGGGCAATCGCGGCCTTTCCGCTGCGCCGGACGATCGGCTTTTGGGGTGGTTTCCTCGTGCTGGCCGCGGTGGTCGCCGTGGGTGCCTTGATCTTCACGAGGGCAACCATTCGGGACGTCGCTCACACGGTGGTCTCTTCCGTGCGCGGATTCCGGTCGTGGGTCGGCCTGGTGCCGACGCCGGAGACCGCTCGTCATGTCGCCGAGACGCCCGAAGTTGTGGTTCCCGAGGAAGAGCCACCGAAGAAGCAGAGGCCCAAGAAGGGCACGAGTGCCGAGAAGGCCGCTCCGCCCAAGAAGAAACCGGCACCAACCCCTTTCCCGCGCCCGGCCTCGAACAACGGCTACACGCTTCCGCCTCTCGACATTCTCCATATCTCGACGTCCGACGGTCCGAACCGGCGCAATCTGGAGCAGACAGCAGCGGACCTGGAAGACTCGCTCAAGCAACACGGTGTGGACGCCAGGCTGACCCGGATCGTGCCGGGACCGACCGTGACGCGGTACGAGATCGAGCTGGCTCCCGGCGTCAAGGTCAACCGCATCACGTCCATGTCGAACGACATCGCCTACGCCCTTGCCTCCCCGGACATCCGGATCCTGGCCCCTATTCCTGGGCGAAGCGCGATCGGCATCGAAGTGCCGAATCGGAAGCGGGCCCTGGTAACGCTCGGTGACATCCTGACCACAGAGAAGGCAACATCCGATCCACATCCGTTGGCCGTGGCTCTCGGCAAGGACGTGAGTGGTGCCCCCCGCACGCTCAATCTCGCCGAACTCCCCCACCTATTGATTGCGGGCGCCACGGGAGCCGGCAAGTCTTCGTGCATCAACGCACTCGTGACGTCGCTGCTCATGCGGGCGACACCGGAGGAGGTTCGGCTGATCATGGTCGATCCGAAGCGTGTGGAGCTGGGCCAGTACAACGATGTGCCGCACCTGCTGACACGGGTCATCACCAATCCCAAGAAGGCGGCTGACGCTCTGCAGTGGGCTGTGGCGGAGATGGACCGGCGCTACGACCTCGTTGCCGATGCCGGCGTGCGCGACATCGACGGCTATCGGGAGAAATACGACGCCGGCGGCCTCGACGAAGACCGCTTCGATCGGTTCCCCTACCTGGTCGTCATCGTCGATGAACTCAACGACCTGATGATGGTTGCCGGTCGTGTCGTCGAGGATGCCATCGTCCGCATCGCTCAGATGGCCCGAGCCGTCGGCATCCACCTCGTACTCGCAACGCAGCGGCCGTCGGTGAACGTCATCACCGGAGTGATCAAAGCCAACGTTCCGTCACGGCTCGCGTTCTCCGTTGCTTCACAGACCGACTCGCGAGTGATCATCGATCAGGTAGGAGCGGAGAAGCTCATCGGACTCGGTGACATGCTTGTTGTGACGGCCCGTGAGCCGAAGCCGGAACGTATCCAGGGAGCCTTCGTGTCAGAGGCCGAGGTTCACGCCGTCGTTGACTGGGTTCGGGAACAAAGCAACGCTCGATATCGCGACGAAGAGGTGTTCGAGCCTGCAGCAAAAGCCAAGGCGGACGCGGACGCATTCGAAGGAGAGGATCCCGAGATCCTCCGCCAGGCAATCGAGCTCGTGGTCCACAGCCAGCTCGGATCGACATCGATGCTCCAACGCAAGCTCCGCATAGGTTTCGCCAGGGCCGGTCGAGTCATGGACATCATGGAGAACAAAGGAATCGTGGGTCCATCGGAAGGTTCGAAGGCCAGATCCGTGCTCGTGACTCCCGATGAGCTGGAATCGCTCGTTCCCTCTGGACACTAGGTTGCGACCTGGTCGTTGAGATGAGTGGCATGTATCACTCGGTGGGCTCCCCGCGATCTCTCAGGCTTCAGCCATCTCCGGAACCGACAGCCCCGTATGTGCCGTGATGACGTCGTGAACGGCGAGGAGCGCGTCCTTCTCGGCTCGCATCGTCTCGCCGGCGTCGGACCGCATTCCCAGGACTTCCGGCCCGTACCGCAACGACACGAGAACGCTGTACAGGCGCTTCGTCGCCGCCGCGACCATGAACCAGTCCAGGTCCGGAGCTGGTCGGCGTTCGAGATAGGCGGTCTCGATGTCCATCCGGAAGGTCATGGAGGTCTGCAAGGAGACCGACGAACAGCGGAAGGAGACCCGGAGTGTCGTCGAGCAGCGGCCACATCAACCCTCCATCGACACGTTCCATGATGAGAAAGGGACGCCCAAGCGGGTTTTCATCCGTCGTGACGCTCATCACACGCGGCACCGGGTAACCGGAAGTGTGCAACACCGTCAGGCCGCTGTGCTCCCGAGTGGCCTTGTCTGCGGCATCCGGCCCGTTGAAGAGACGAACGACGACGTCGTGGCTCGAACCCGAGAGGCGGAGGGCGTAGATGTCGCTCTCCCAACCGGATGTCAGATCGGCAATCGGTTCGGCGTCGAGAGCGGCTGCGACGCGTTCCAGGTCGACGGAGCTCGTCATCCCATCAGCAAGTCGGAGTACTGGTCGCGCACCACCTTCTTGTCGAATTTGCCGGTACCGGTCTTGGGGATTTCTTCGATGAAGACGACCTGATCGGGGAGCCACCATTGGGCGACGCGGGGCCGCAGCCACTCGAGGAGATCCTCCTCGGAAACGTCGGATCCGGCGCGGGCCACCACAAACGCCACAGGACGCTCCTGCCACTTCTCGTGCTTCAGACCGACGACGGTCGCCTCGGCGACGTCGGGGTGTGCCATGAGCTCGTTCTCGAGGTCCAGCGACGAGATCCACTCGCCTCCCGACTTGATGACATCTTTGGCGCGGTCGGTGATGCGGATGTAGCCGTCCGGGGTCACCTTGCAGACGTCTCCAGTCCGCAGCCATCCATCAACAAACGACTGCGCTGATCGCGGGTCTTCGTAATACTCGGCTGCGATCCAGGGACCTCTGATCAGCAACTCGCCGAACGCTTCTCCGTCGTGCGCCAGCTCGGTTCCCGACTCATCGACGATCTTGTATTGCAGGCCCGGAACGATGCGGCCCGCGGTCTCCATCACATCCAATTGGCGGTCGAAGTCCCATTCCTCCATGGCGGGACTCAGCTGTGCAACCGAGGCGATCGGATTCGTTTCGGTCATGCCCCAGCCCTGGACCACACGGATGCCTCTGTTCTGCCAGTACCAATCGATCATGGCTCGAGGGACTGCCGACCCCCCGCAGAGGAACGCCCGCAACGAGGACAGGTCGGCGTTCGGGTTGTCGATCAGGTGCTGCTGGATGCCGAGCCACACGGTCGGTACCCCCGCTGAGAATGTCACCTTCTCTTGGGTGAACAGCTTGACCAGGCCCTGTGGCGACAGATCCGGCCCGGGATAGGTGAGTTTGGCTCCCATGGGCACGGCCTGAAACGGGTATCCCCACGCTGCAGCGTGGAACATCGGTACCACCGGGAGCACGTTGTCCGTCGCCGCGATGGGGAAGTTGGCGAGATTCGAGATGGTATGGATGTAGGTGGATCTCTGCGTGTACACCACCCCCTTCGGGTTGCCGGTTGTGCCCGACGTGTAACACATCATCACGGGGGAGCGTTCGTCGAGGACGGGCCAGGCTCCCATGGGATGCACGTCGCCGATCAGGTCTTCGTAGGCGATGGCTCCCGGAAAGGACGAGGCGTCGTCTCCGAGCACGATGTAGTGCTCGACAGTTTCGAGGCGATCCGTCAAGGCGTGGATCAGCGGAATCAAGTCGGGATCGACGAACAGCGCCCTGTCACCGGCGTGATTGATGATGTAGACGAGCTGGTCGGCGAAGAGGCGCAGATTGAGCGTGTGGCAGACCACCCCGGTGTTGACCGTTGCCCAATAGAGTTCGTGGTGGCGGCGGTTGTTCCAGGCAAACGTCCCCACCGGTTGGCCGGGTTCGATGCCGAGTTTCGTTTGCAGGGCCGTCGCGAGCCGCCGCACGCGAACGTCTGTCTCCGCGTACGTGGTGCGTACCACGCTGCGGTCTGACTCGACAGACACGATCTCCTGATCGGGGAAGTGGCGGACGCCGTGGTCGTAGAGCGTCGAGAGCAGCAGCGGAAAGTTGTCCTGCATGTGCACGATTGGTTCCTTGGTCGAAGAGTCCTCACCCTACGCGATGGCCCCACGGCGCGTAACCTCGCAGGAGTGATACCTCTTGCCCGCTTCGACGATTTCGGTCCGCACCACGATCGTGCATTCGAGCTCTCGGACGAGGTCGAGTCGGTGACGGCGACCGATGTGTCCGATGTTCTCGCGGTGTTGCGCGAGGCCGAGGCCGCGGCAGACGCCGGACTTTGGGCGGCTGGGTACGTCGCCTATGAGGCCGCTCCGGCCTTCGATGATGCTCTCGATGTGATCGAGCGTTCCGAGGGTGAGGTGCTCAGCGGCCTTCCTCTGGCCCACTTCACTTTTTTTGAGACCTACCGAGACGTCGAGCCTTTCACACCTCGCGTCGATCGACCTGCTCCCTACACGGTTTCGTCGTGGTCCCCATCGATCGATCGCGCCCGTTATGTCAAGGATCTTCAAGCGATCCGAAGCCACATCGCGGCAGGTGATTCATATCAGGTCAACCTCACATTCCGATTGAAGGCCGCCTTCGGAGGCGAGCCGTTTGCGCTCTACCGAGATCTCGTCCTTGCCCAGCGCGGTTCCTACGGTGCCTATCTCGACGCCGGCGCCTTCAAGGTGTTGAGCGCTTCACCGGAGCGATTCATGCGACTGCAGGGTCGCCGGATCACAACAAAACCGATGAAGGGCACGATGCCGAGGGGTCGGTGGGCGGAAGAAGACGCAGCCGCAGCCTCCGCTCTGACGAAGTCTGACAAGGATCGGGCCGAGAACCTGATGATCGTTGACTTGCTCCGCAACGATCTGGGGCGTGTCGCGACATTCGGCACGGTATCTGTGGACGAACTGTTCACACTCGAGCGTTATGAGACGATTTGGCAGCTCACGTCCCAGGTGTCGGCCGATCTCCGACCCGATGTCGACATCTCCGACGTCTTCGCCGCCCTCTTTCCGTCGGGTTCGGTCACCGGAGCGCCCAAGGCCCGCTCGATGCGAATCATCAAGGATCTCGAGCAGGCACCCCGAGGGGTCTATTGCGGTGCAGTCGGCTTCATCGCCCCCGAAGCATCGGCATGGTCGCGGGCATCGTTCAATGTGGCGATCCGCACCGTCACGGTCGACCTCGAGGAGGGCGTGGCCGAATATGGAGTCGGGGGGGCGATCACCTGGGACAGCTCGGAAGAAGGAGAGTTCGAAGAGGCGAGGGCCAAGGCGAGAGTGCTCGTGGAGAGAAGGCCTGAGTTCGACCTTCTCGAAACGATGCGCTGGGATCCCGCTGTCGGGTGGTGGTGGCTCGACGAGCACCTCGATCGCATGGCGGCATCCGCTGTGTACTTTGGCTTCCGTTTCGATCGGGCGTCGGTCCGTGCCGTAGCGAGCGAAGCCGTGGAGGGTGCCGGCGGGCCGCTGCGCATTCGGCTGCTGCTTGGCCGTGGGGGGACGGTACGAACCGAAGCGGAGCCTCTTGCCGGCGAGATCGCACTCGATGGCGGATCCGGGGCGATTCTGAGGATCGAGGTCGACGACGAGCCGGT
>JAUVPA010000070.1 GCA_030598905.1 Acidimicrobiia bacterium | reverse complement strand
TCCGGGGTATCCGGCTTCAGCCGCTACCTCGCCATAAGTGACCACCGTGCCCCTGGGGACGGCGGCGACGACGTTGCACACGGAGTCCTCGAAGGCGCCGTCGTTTGCCGTCACAACGTTCCGAAGAGGCGGTCGCCCATGTCACCGAGCCCGGGGACGATGTAGTACTTGTCGTTGAGCTCGCGGTCGTGCGCGGCTGCCACGATGTGGACATCTGGGTGGTCCTCATACATCCGCCTGACTCCTTCAGGCGCCGTGACCACGCAGAGTGCGGTGATGTTGCTGGCGCCAGATGACTTGACCTTGTCGGCCGCCCACGACAGCGACCCCCCGGTGGCGAGCATTGGTTCGAGTATCAACACCGAGGCCTCGGAGAGGTCTGGGAGCTTGGCGTAGTACTCCTGGGGCTGGGCGGTGTCTTCGTCGCGTTGCACACCGGCGAACCCGACCTTGATGTCGGGGATCATGTCGAGGACGGCGTCCAACATTCCGAGCCCGGCGCGGAGCACGGCGACGGCAACCACGTCATGGACCCGGTAGCCCGTTGTCACCTCGAGGGGTGATTCCACGTCGTAGGTCTCGAGCGGGACACGCTTGGTCGCCTCGACCACCAGTGTGTATGTGAGGCCGCGCGCCGCGGAGCGAAACGCCTCGGAGTTCGTGTTCTTGTTGCGCAGGACGGATAGATAGTGCCGGGTGAGCGGATGGTCGATGACGGTGAGGTTCATGGAAGGCCAGGCTAGGCGGAGCCGGCGACGCGTGGTGAGGTCGAAGGCCCGATAGCATCGGTGTCGATGTTCGACACACTGTCCGGACGGCTTTCCGACGTCTTTGTGCGGCTGCGGGGCAAGGGCCGCCTCACCGACGCCGATGTGGACGAGGCCTTGCGCGATGTCCGCATCGCACTCCTCGAGGCGGATGTCAACATCGCAGTCGTCAAGTCACTTCTGGCCCGAGTCCGGGAGCGGGCGGTGGATACCGAGGTCACGAAGAGCCTCACTCCCGGACAACAAGTCATCAAGATCGTGAGTGAGGAGCTGATCGTCACACTCGGCGAAGAGGCCGTACCGCTGGCACGGCCGGCGGCCCCACCGCTCGTGATCCTGGTCGCTGGACTCCAGGGGTCCGGCAAGACGACGACAGCAGCCAAGCTCGCCAAGCACCTCAAGTCGTCGGGACGTCGCCCGCTTCTCGTGGCTGCAGACCTCCAGCGCCCGGCCGCGATAGATCAGCTAGAAACGCTGGGCGGGCAGATCGATGTCGACGTGTACGTCGACAGGCGGGCCACGGCGCCTCGACTGGTCAAGGCCGCTCTCAAACACGCTCGACAGGAGGGCCTCAACGTCGTCATCGTCGACACGGCCGGGCGAATGCAGATCGACGACGAACTCATGAAGGAGCTGGCAGCGGTGCGCAAAGCGGCCGACCCAGACGAGACGCTCCTCGTTCTCGACGCCATGACCGGACAAGAGGCCGTCAACGTCGCATCCGGGTTCTTGGAGAGAACCCCCCTCACCGGTCTGGTGCTTACGAAGCTCGACGGTGATGCACGCGGTGGCGCCGCCATCTCGGCTCGCGAGGTGACCGGTTGTCCGATCAAGTTCGTCGGCCTCGGTGAGGGACTCGATGAGATCGACGTGTTCTATCCGGACCGGATGGCGTCGCGGATCCTGGGCATGGGTGACATGCTCACCCTGATCGAGAAGGCGGAGGCTTCTTTCGACGAGGAGGAAGCCGAGCGCGCCGCTGCCAAGCTGCGCGACGCGTCCTTCGACCTCGAGGACTTTCTCCAACAGTTCCAACAGATCAAGAAGATGGGGCCTTTGCAACAGCTCGTTGGTATGCTCCCGGGCGCTGGAGAGGCTCTCGGCGATGTCCAGATCGACGATCGACAACTGGGTCGCGTCGAAGCCATCATCCGGTCGATGACTCTGCACGAGCGGCGGAATCCCAAGATCATCAGGGGGAGCCGCCGTCGCCGCATCGCCGCCGGATCGGGAACGAGACCGCAGGACGTCAACGCGGTGCTGAAGCAGTTCTCCGAAGCACAGAAGATGATGAAGGCCCTCGCCGGAGGGAAGAGCCCCATTCCGGGACTCGCCATCCCCGGCGTCGGCCGCAGGAGGAAGAGGTGACGCAATGGCCGTGAAGATCCGCCTGACGCGGATGGGCAAGAAGAAACAGCCCTCCTATCGCGTCGTCGTGATGGACTCCCGCAAGCCACGTGACGGCAGGTACATCGATCAGATCGGTTTTTACGATCCGCGCCAAGATCCGTCTCTCATCGAGATCGACAACGAGAAGGCTGTCGATTGGCTCCGCAACGGCGCCCAGCCCACCGAACGGGCACAGAAACTCCTCGAGATCTCCGGTGCCTGGACGCAGTTCCGGGTAGCCAAGGGCGACATCCATACAGTCGATTCGGCGGTTGCCGAATCGACGGCTGTCGGCGATCAGCCATCAGCGATCAGCGAAGACACGGGTATCGGCGATCAGCCATCAGCGATCAGCGAAGAGTCCGTCGATGAGGCGTCGGCCGACAGCCGAGAGCCGAGAGCCGACAGCTCCGAAGGTGGCGAAGCCGCCGAGGATTTCGACGGCCGAGAGCCGACAGCTGACAGCTCCGATGACGGCGAAGCCGTCGAGGAGGATTCCTGATGGCCGACGCCAAGCGGGGCGACATCGTTGATCGGGTGGTCCGGTACGTGGCTGAGGCGATCGTTGACGATGCCTCGTCGGTGGTGGTGGAGATCGTGGCCGACGGCGAGGACGCCGTCGTCGCCGAGGTGCGCACCGCCAAGTCCGACATGGGGCGGGTGAGCGGTCGTCGCGGCCGCGTCGCGCGCGCCATCCGCAATGTTGCGTCGGCGGCAGGCGATGAAGAGGGCCTCAACGTCGAGGTCGACTTCCTCGACTAGGAGCCGCTAGGAGCATGGCCGACGACACGAGAAGTGTGGTCGTTGCCACCATCGTCAAAGCTCACGGAATCCGCGGCGGCGTCATCGTGCGTCCCGAGACCGATCGCCCCGCAGAGCGACTCGCGCCCGGAGCGGTATTCGGCATCGAGGATCGAATCGAGTCCTTCAGAGTGGTTTCCGCCTCTCCTCACGGTGCCGGATATCTGCTGCGCTTCGAAGGAGTCGTCGATCGGAGCGAAGCCGAAGCGTTGCGCGGTCTGTCGCTGACCATCAGGCCCGACGAGCGACGCGCTCTCGACGTCGACGAGTTCTGGCCGGACGAACTCACCGGCTGCCGCGTGTTCGGTGTCGGGGGAGCGGAGATCGGCCGCGTGATCGGACTCGAGATGGGGGAGGCTCAGCACCGTCTCGTGGTCCAGATCGAGCACGGGGGTGTGGGTGTGCTCCCCTTCGTTGCCGATCTGGTTCCCGAGATAGACGTTTCCGAGAGGAAGGTCGTCGTCGACCCTCCCGAGGGATGGGACGGCTCCCAAGTCTGAGCGGGGGCACTCGTACACTGAACCGTGATGGCCTACCAACCAAAACATCACGTTCGCGTCGTCACAACAACCAGCCTGTTCGACGGCCATGACGCCGCCATCAACATCATGCGGCGCATCCTTCATGCCAGCGGCGCCGAAGTGATTCACCTCGGCCACGATCGTTCCGCAGCGGAGATCGCCGCGGCCGCCGTGCAGGAAGACGCCCATGCTGTCGCGATCACGTCGTACCAGGGCGGACATATGGAGTTCTTCACGTATGTCCGCGCACTTCTCGACGAAGCCGGAGCGTCCGGCGTGAAGATCTTCGGAGGTGGAGGAGGGACGATCCTTCCCGAGGAAGGCGAGGAGCTGGTCGGTCGTGGCATCACCCGGGTGTACAGCCCGGACGACGGGCGCGAACTCGGCCTGCAGGGAATGATCGACGACCTGTTGATGCGTTCGGACGGCCCGCGGGCAGATGCGGTCGATCTAGTGGTCGACAACCTCACCACCTCTGACAAGCGTTCGCTCGCCCGCGCCATCACGGCCGCCGAAGACGATCCGGATCGACACGAAGATCTCCTCGGCGGGGCGCGTAACCGTGCGGGCGAGTCCGCCGCCATCACGATCGGGATCACGGGAACTGGCGGATCGGGGAAGTCGTCTCTGATCGACGAGATCGTGTTGCGCTTCTTGTCCGATTTCCCCGACCGCACGATCGGGATCGTTTCGGTGGATCCGTCGCGGCGACGCTCCGGAGGCGCTTTGCTGGGGGACCGCATCCGCATGAACTCGGTCCATCACGATCGCGTCTTCATGCGGTCGCTGGCCACCCGGCAAGCCAACCTGGCTCTCTCCCCACACGTCTCGGACACCATCGCTCTGGTGAAGGCTGCCGGCTACGACCTCGTGATCCTCGAGACGTCCGGTATCGGCCAGTCCGACACTGAGATCATCGATCACTCCGACTTGAGTGTGTACGTCATGACGCCCGAATACGGAGCGGCTTCACAGCTGGAGAAGATCGACATGCTCGACTTCGCCGACCTCATCGCGTTGAACAAGGCCGACCGTCGCGGTGCGGAAGACGCGCTACGCGATGTGCGCAAGCAGGTGCGCCGCAACCGCGTTGCCTTCGATGCGGACGACGACGAACTCGGTGTGGTTGCCACGGTGGCCTCCCATTTCAACGATCCCGGCACGAACGCCTTCTACAAGCGCCTGATGAACGAGGTCGATACGAGAACAACGATCGGCTTCGCTTCGACGCTCGACATCCCAGTCGATGGAGAGGCGGCTCTCCCACTCGTTCCTCGTAGCAGGACGCGCTATCTCTCAGAGGTGTCGGAGACGATCCGCGAATACAACAGCTTCGTCGAAGACCAGGTTCAGGCCGCCGTCGAGTTCCAGGCGCTGTCGATTGCTTCGGAGATCGTCGACGTGGACGTCGACGCCGAGACCCGGGGCGCGAGATCGAGGCTCGATCGTGGCGCCCTCGACGCGCTCGAAAGGTGGGGCGACCAGCGGCTGCGCTACGCCGGAGACGAAGTGTCGTATCCGGTTCGGGACGAAACGATCACCGTCGAGTCGACACACACTACCTTGTCCGGCACACGGGTACCCAAGGTGGCTCACCCTCGCTTCACGGGCTGGGGCGATCGCGTGCGCTGGGCCCTGCAGGAAAACGTGCCCGGCGAGTTTCCGTACACCGCAGGTGTTTATCCGTTCCGGCGCACCGTGGAAGAACCCACCAGGATGTTCGCCGGTGAAGGCGGTCCGGAAAAAACCAATCGCCGCTTCCACTACATTTCGGCCGGGATGCCGACAGCCAGGCTCTCCACAGCGTTCGACTCGGTGACGCTGTACGGCCATGACCCGGACCGACGCCCCGATATCTACGGCAAGGTCGGCAACAGTGGCGTTTCGGTGGCCTCCCTCGACGATGCGAAGAAGCTGTATTCGGGGTTCGATCTGCTGGATCCGTCGACGTCGGTGTCGATGACCATCAACGGTCCCGCCCCCATGCTCTTGGCCTACTTTCTCAACGCGGCGATCGACCAGCAGTGTGAGCGATACGTCGCCGAGAACGGACTGGATGACGAGGCGACAAGTCGGATCGCGTCCATCTATGCCGACGCCGGAGTCGCCCGACCCGCATACCACGGTGATCTTCCGAGCGACCACAGCGGACTCGGCCTTGGCCTCCTCGGAGTGTCCGGAGATCAGGTGCTCCCGGCCGACGTGTACGCATCGATAAAGGAGCACGTACTCGAGACGGTCCGGGGAACGGTGCAGGCCGACATCCTCAAGGAGGACCAGGCCCAGAACACCTGCATCTTCTCGACCGAGTTCGCTCTGCGCATGCAGGGAGACATCCAGGAGTACTTCATCGAAAACGGAGTCCGGAACTTCTACTCGGTGTCGATCAGCGGATACCACATGGCCGAGGCCGGCGCCAACCCGATCACGCAGCTGGCGTTCACGCTGGCAAACGGCTTCACCTTCGTCGAGTACTTCCGGGCGAGAGGGATGCCGATCGACGCCTTCGCTCCCAACCTGAGCTTCTTCTTCAGCAATGGGCTCGACGCCGAATATGCCGTGATCGGGCGCGTAGCTCGCCGTATCTGGGCCAAGGCGATGCGGGACGTCTACGGAGGCGACGAGCGATCTCAGAAGTTGAAGTACCACATCCAGACGTCCGGCCGATCCCTTCACGCACAAGAGATCGGGTTCAACGACATTCGCACCACCCTCCAAGCCCTCTATGCGCTCTACGACAGCGCCAACTCGTTACACACGAACGCGTATAACGAGGCGATCACGACTCCGACCGAGGAGTCCGTGAGGCGGGCGTTGGCGATTCAGCTCATCATCAACCAGGAGCTCGGCCTCAACCAGAACGAGAATCCGATGCAGGGTTCGTTTGTGATTGACGAGCTCACCGACCTCGTCGAGGAGGCTGTCCTCAGTGAGTTCGATCGACTCACCGACCGTGGCGGGGTTCTCGGAGCGATGGAGACCATGTACCAGCGCTCGAAGATCCAGGAGGAATCGCTTCTCTACGAGCGACGCAAGTCCAGCGGAGAGATGCCCATCGTCGGCGTCAACACTTTTCTCTCCGCCGACGGATCGCCGTTCGAGCGCCCGACGGAGATCATCCGGTCGACGACCGAGGACCGCGATCGACTGATTCGAGACCTCGAGTCTCTCCACGACCGCAACAAGGCCAGTGCCAGCCGAGCGATCGAGGATCTGCAACGGGTGGCCATCGATGGCGGGAACATCTTCGGGGCGCTGATGGAGGCTGCCAAGGTGTGTTCACTCGGCCAGCTCAGTCGGGCGCTCTACGCGGTGGGGGGCCGATACCGCCGCAGCATGTGAAGCTGTCTCAGGGCAACTCGAGGGGGACCGTCACTCCGTTGATGGGCGCCTCGAAGGCGTCGACGGGGCCGACGTAGAGATCCACCGAACCTGAGGGTCCGTCCACAAGTCGTACGTCGAAAGCCTTCCATACGTCGCGGTCAGACGCCGTCACGACGCTGCGTTCGTTGAGCACGGTGTCACCGTCGCCGAACCGGATGCGGATGCTGTCGACATCGGGTCGGACGTATCCGGCGACCCGGAGCGGATAGAGGCCGACACCTGCCGCCGGCGTGAGGAGAACCACGTCCGCGCCGATCGAAGGGGCGGCCAGGACGAGAGGGTCGCCTTCGGTGACCCTCACGTCCACGACGAGCCGGATGGGTGATCCGACCTCGAAGACCCGGGCCTCGACCTGGTTGTCATGAGCAACATGGATGTCGACGGCGAGCGTGCCTTCCGAATCCCGGATGACGAAGGCGCGTTGAGCGATCGCGCCGTTGAGGAGCGTGTCTGCCACAGCAGATGTTTTCAGTTCTCCGGGGAGCGTGAGGTGGATGATGCCGGACTCGGCGCGCACCGTGGCCCCGGTAGGTCCAAGCGACGATGCGGGCGCCTCCGAGTCGTTGAGGAAAGCCAACACGGTGCGTTCACACTTCTCATGCCGTTGGAAGGTGATTCCCGACAGGATCGTGGCATCCCCTACGTCCCTGCCGAGTGCTGCGATGGGGCCTTCGGCACCAAAGGGGAGGTCCCCGCTCAGGCACAGCGGCTGGTCCGATGCTGGGACGGTGGTGGTGGTCGTCGTTTGTGACGGCTCGGTGACAGAGGGCGCGGGGGATGTCTGATTGGTGCACGCGGCAGCGGTGATTACCAGAAGGGCAACGATGATTCGCACGCCGGCGAGGGTAGATGGGTGCTGTCGACAGCGATCGTCGCCAATACACTCCGAGGCCATGGTCGTGTCAGATCGATCTCTCCCCACCCGCGACGCGTTGTTCGAAGCGGCGAAGCGTCTCTTCGCCGAATTGGGCTACGCGCGCACGTCACACGCCGACATCGCTTTCGAGGCGGGCATCGGGCGCACAACCTTCTACGAGCACTTTGCGTCAAAGGAGGACCTGCTGGTTCAACTCGTCGAGCGTGATCTGCCCGCTCTCCTCGACGAAAAGATCCAGACCGTCGACGCCGGCCTCATACCCGGTGAGCAGCTGCGCGAGCTCTCCGCACTGATGGTCGAGTTCGTGGGCACCGACCACATCGGGCTCATCCTGCATACCGAGGTGCCGCGGCTCTCGCTCGAGGCCCAGGCGGCTATCGCGCGATCGCACAGTGGGATGAGTGGAGCGTTCATGGCGGTGTATCGCAGTGGCGTCGAAACAAACGAGTTTCGAGAGATGCCTCCCTTGCTCGCCGGACGACTCATCGAGCAGACGATCATGACCGGTGGTCGCGTTCTGATGGACACCGAGGATCCGAAGCAGCACGTCCACGAGATCGCCAGACTCACCGCCGACTTCCTCGTGAATGCCCTCAGAACGACGTGAAGATCAACCTCGTCACCATCTTTCCCGAGTTCTTCGACTCGCCGCTCGACGTCAGCCTGGTTGAAAGAGCCATCTCTGGCGGAGTCCTCGAGGTTGGTGTGAGGGACCTTCGCCAGCACGGTGTCGGTGTCCATCGGCAAGTCGACGACGCGCCGTTTGGCGGCGGCGCGGGAATGGTGATGATGATCGG
>JAUVPA010000066.1 GCA_030598905.1 Acidimicrobiia bacterium | reverse complement strand
GCCCCAGCCGCCAAGCAAATGGACGTGGAAGTGGGAGACCGTCTGGCCCGCTGCGGTGCCCGAGTTCGTGACCAATCGCCAGCCCTGAGACACTCCCTCACGATCAGCAACACGCCCGGCCATCGTAAACAGCTCGCCCAGCATCCCTGCGTCGCGAGGGCCCAGATCGTTCGCCGACGGAACGTGAACCTTGGGTATCAGCAACACATGTACGGGAGCCGCAGGGTTGATGTCACGAAAGGCAAGAACGAGCTCCCCATCCTCCACGACGTCTGCCGGCAAGAGGCCGGAAATGATCCGACAAAAGGTGCAGGCGCCCTTCAGGTCGACCTCCTCCGACGTATGGAGTAGAAGATCGTCGACCCTTGCTCGCTCCGTTCGATCTCTCCGGCGATCTTCAGGTGTTCCATGTGTGCCAGGGTCTCGGAGAAGGCCAGGCGCTGCTCGAAGACCTCGAGGTGGGGCCGGAATAGGGCGAGCATCACCTCCCAGGCCGTGAGCTCGCCATGGCTGCGGAGTTCGTGGATGATCGCGCCAAGGCGACGTTCGTGATGAAGGGCGATCTGGCGAGCGCGTGCGCTCCCCCGCTCCATTGCAGGACCGTGCGCCGGCATTGTCAGAGCCTGGTCGAGCCGTTCGATTCGCTCCAACGAGCCCAGGTACTTGCCGAGCTGATCCGAACCCTGCTCGTCGTAAAGCACAACCGGTGTGATCCGTGGGAGAATGTGGTCGCCCGAGAACAGAATACCGGTCTTGTCATGGCGCAAGCAGATGTGTGACTCCTCGTGGCCGGGCGTGTGGATCACCAGAAGCGATTGACGTTCACCAATCGCAATGGTGTCGCCGTCCTTGACCAACCGAGTCGGATCCCGGGCCGGCGGCGCCCAATCGGGGCGAGGGCTGCGAGCCGCGATCTCGGCAACATCGTCGGCTGGAGCGCCGTGGGCGGCTGCCAACTCGGCGAGCCGCAAGTACTGCTCATTCCAGTCGTTGTACTCGTCGAATCGACCACGGACGGCTTCGTGCATGATGAAAGCGCACCGCGAAACGTCCATGACACGCCCCGCCATTCCGATGTGGTCGACATGATGATGAGTGCCGACGAGCACCGATGTATCGGCCACGCCGTACCCGAGCTTGCCGAGTCCCTCCTCGAAGGCGACGAACCCCTCAGGCGAGTCCACACCGCAATCGATCACAACCGGGCCGGCGGGCGAGCCCAAGACGTACACATTCACCCAGCGAAGTCGCGGAAATGGCAGCGGGACGCGGATCAGATGGATCCCGTCACCGACTTCTGAGATCGCCGGCGAGTCAATCACCCGTGGAGATGACCTGAATCCTTGACACCAAACGTAATGTCCAACGTCACCTCGAAGTGCTGCGGTGTGCCGTCTTCGGCCACCGTTCCTCCAAACTTCACAACATCGAACGTCTGGATATCTCGAATCGTCTCGGCAGCACGGCCCAGAACTGTGGAGATGGCGTCCTCAATCGAGCGAGATGAACCCCCATTCAGTCGAACGGTCTTCGTCACCGACGTCATTGCGCTGCACCCCGCATGGCGATCTCCCGTCGTTGCTCGCGCCGAAGGGTAACTGGCACATGGCGCGCTCCGAGCCTCGCGCACCGCTCCAGCCCGAGCGCCAAGCCGCCGATACCGACTCGCGGGCTTCGTCCGTCCACTGTTCTTAGGATGGGCCGGGAGCGAAAGAGGACCGGGATGCAGCAGTACGCACGGCCACAGCTAACGCTGGACCAGGCCTATCAGGCCGCGTTCTTGTGGCTTGACCACGTCGACGAGGCGCCGACATCGATTTCGGAGCCAACGGACGGCGTCATCGAGCTGCGCACAGCCAGCATCACGGCGCGGGTGCGGTGGGATCGGTCCCCCATCACACAGACCGCGGTGCTGGCAATGTTGCGCCAATCCGAGACATCCGACAAAAAGGTGCTCTTCTCCGTGACTGGATACACCGCCGGCGCGGTTTCGCTCGCCGACACCCAGGGTGTTGCCCTCTTCTCCTTCGACGGCTCTGGCCAGGCCAGCGCCAACAACGCCCATGCTCTTGCCATCGCACCCCAAGAGGTGATTCCCCTTCCGTTCTTGCCGAGTGGAGTCGACGATCCCGAACTTCCCGTCATCACCGCCCCGCCCGAGCACATGGAATATGACCTCGACGAGTGGCTCGACTGCCCGCGCTGCGGTCTAACGCACCACCACAAGTCCAACTTCTGCATGTCCTGCGGCGCCGACCTTCATTCTCCGGTCGAGGAGGCTCCGCCGACGTGGCGGCCCGAACCGGAAACCGTGGCAGCGCCCGTACCCCACCAGGCTCTCGGCGGGCCCAGCCTGCGTTGCCGAACGTGTGGTTCGGACGACATCGAGCTGATTCATCCGGGATACGGGCACGAAGACTGAGGCAGTCGGCTGTCAGGTATCGGGAATCAGGTATCGGGATGGTCGCTGCACACGGTGGTGTTCACTTTTCATGCCCCGCGCGTTGATGCTGCCCGGAGGTCGGGCTGAAGTCTCCTCACAACGAGAATGGGTTCGTGCCGCCATCGCTGGTACCTGGTTGTTCGGGCCGATGTATGCGTTGGTGTACGGAGCGGCAACAACCAGGCATCGCGGTGCAACCCATTGGGCGATGCGGACGTGGGCCCGCGGCGCGGGCCGGGCGGCCGGGATCAGATTCGACCTTCGAGGTCTCGACCACGTCGATCCCTCCCTTTCCTACGTGATCGCTCCGCTCCACGAGGGATTCGCCGATGTGTTGGCCGTGCACCATCTCCCGCTGCGTCTGCGCTGGGTCGCGCGCGACGAGATCTACACCTGGCGACTGGTGGGCCCCATCCTTCGCAGGTCCGGTCAAATCGAGGTGTCCCCTGAGGACGGGCACCGTGGCTACCGCCGTCTGGTCCGTGCCGCTCAGGATGCCGTACACGACGGCGAGTCCGTCGTCGTGTTTCCACAGGGTTCTCTGCTCGGCATCGAAACCGCATTCCAGCCGGGAGCGTTTCACCTCGCCCGCGCCCTTGACATTCCGGTCCTCCCCGTTGTCATCACCGGCACACACCGCGTCTGGGAACAACCGTTCAGGCCCATGCTTCGGTTTGGACAGCCGGTCACCGTCGAGGTGTTTCCGGCCATCCCCGCCGACATTGCCGTCGATTCGATGCGGGTTGTGGAGTCTGCGATGAAAGACGCCGCCTTCGCACACGAGCCGTCGAGGCCCCGCCGCTACGTTCCCGAGCGCGACGGCTGGTGGGATGGCTACCGATTCGCCATCGATCCCCGGTTTCCCGACCTCGCCGCCCGCGTCGAGAGGCACCGAAGTCTCTTGGGAGTGGCGAGTAGTCCGCTGCGAACCTCTTAACCCGCAACTCGTACCTGCCTCAGGCGAGACCGAGGAAGAGGACGCCCAACGGGGGGAGATCGAGTTCCAGAGAATGCTCTCTTCCGTGCATGGGTTCTGATGGGGCAAAGACCGAGCCGGAGCTCCCGAGTCCAGAACCCCAGAACTCCTCGTCATCCGAGTTGAGCAGCACCTCCCAGAAACCTGCCTCGGGTACTCCGATCCGGTAACCGTCACGCGGCACGGGTGTCAGGTTGAGGACCACAGTCAAGGGGCGCCCCTGTGCCGCAAACCTCGTGAAAGCCACGACCGAGGCTCCCGAGTCGCCGCTGTCGATCCACGAGAACCCATCGGGTGATGAATCGAGCTGCGATAAGGCCGGTTCCTCTCGGTAGATACGGTTGAGCGCCTGCACCCACCGTTGCAACCCATTGTGGTTGTCGAATTCGAGGACCCACCAGTCGAGATCGCCGTCGACCGCCCACTCATTGCGCTGGCCGAACTCGCCACCCATGAAGAGGCACTTCTTGCCGGGAAGTGCATAGTGATAACCGTATAGAGCCCGCAGATTGGCGAACTGTTGCCATTCGTCGCCGGGCATCCTGGCGAGCAGCGAACCCTTCCCGTGCACGACCTCATCGTGAGACAGAGCGAGAACGAAGTTCTCGTCGTATGCGTAAAGCATCCGGAAGGTCAGCTCGCCCTGATGGTGGGAGCGGTGGATCGGCTCTCGCTTGAAGTACTCGAGAGTGTCGTGCATCCACCCCATATCCCACTTGTACCCGAAGCCGAGACCACCCGAGTCGACCGGCCGTGACACGCCGGACCAGGCTGTCGATTCCTCGCCAATCGTCGCGACGTCTGGATGCTCTGCGTATACGGACGTATTGAAGTGCTGGAGCAGCGACATCGCCTCGAGGTTCTCGTTTCCTCCCTGCACGTTGGGTACCCACTCCCCTTCCTCGCGGGAGTAGTCGAGGTAGAGCATGGATGCCACGCCGTCGACCCGGAGCCCGTCTGCGTGATAGACGTCCAGCCAGAAGTCGGCACTTGACAACAGGAAGCTGCGCACCTCGCTCCTGCCGTAGTTGAAGATGAAGCTTCCCCAATCCGGGTGGAAACCTTGCGTGGGATCGTCGTGTTCGTAAAGCGCCGTCCCGTCGAACTGCCCGAGGCCGTGTTCGTCGGTCGCGAAGTGTGAAGGGACCCAGTCGAGGATCACACCGACGCCCCGGTCGTGGAGCCGGTCGATGAGATACATGAGATCTTGGGGAGTGCCGTAACGGGCGGAAGGAGAGAAGTAACCCGTGACCTGATAACCCCACGACGGATAGAACGGGTGCTCCATCACGGGCATCAGCTCGACATGTGTGTAGCCCATGATCGAGGCGTACTCGGCCAGCGGCTCGGCAAGCTCGAGATACGAGAGTGACTCGCCGGCAGATTTCTTTCGCCATGAGCCGACGTGCAGTTCATAGATGCTCATCGGCCGGTCGTGGGCGATGCGAACGCGGCGATCCGCCATCCACTCTGAGTCCGACCACTCGTAGTCGAGGTCCCAGACAACCGATGCACTCTTCGGGGGAACCTCACCGAGGAACGCATAGGGGTCTGCCTTCTCGATGACCTTCCCACTCCGAGTCGTCACCGCGTACTTGTATGTCTGGCCCCGGGAAGGATCATCGAGGTGGGCCTTCCAAATGCCGGAGTCCGTTGGGTACATGGGTGCGACGGAGCGATCCCATGAGTTGAAGTCTCCAATCACCGAGGCGGACGACGCGTTGGGGGCCCATACGGCAAAGTGGACTCCGCCATCGAGGATCTGTGCACCGAGATGGCGCCACATGCCCGTCGCCGTTCCCTCGGCGAAGAGATGCAGGTCGAGGTCTCCGAGGATCGATCGCATGATCGGCGAGACTACAGAGCCGCCCGCCTGCCACACTCGCCCCATGCCATACCGAACCATCATCGAGCCATTCCGGATACACAGCGTCGAGGCCATCGACATGCCTACTCGCGACCAGCGCGAGACAGCTCTCGAAGCTGCCGGCTACAACCTCTTTGGTCTCCGCGCCGACAAGGTGATCATCGACCTGCTGACGGACAGCGGGACGGGTGCAATGTCCTCGGCACAGTGGGCCGGGATGATGCTCGGCGATGAGTCATACGCCGGTAGTCGTTCGTTCTATCGCTTCGAGGACACGGTCAAAGCCATCACCGGTTTCACAGACGTCATCCCGACTCATCAGGGTCGTGCTGCCGAAAAGATTCTCTTCACGGCCATCGTCGATGAGGGCGATGTCGTTCCCAACAACACACATTTCGACACGACCCGAGCGAACGTCGAATACCAGGGAGCAGAGGCCCGTGACCTGGTCAACGCCGAAGGGACGGATCCAGCGGTCATCCTGCCGTTCAAGGGAAACATGGACATCGACGAGCTTCGCCGCACTTTCGAATCGACGGGTGCCGATCGCGTCCCGCTGGTGATGGTCACGGTGACAAACAACTCGGGAGGCGGCCAACCGGTTTCGATGCAAAACCTCCGCGAGGTGCGAGAGGTGTGTGACGAGTTCGATACTCCACTGTTTCTCGACGCCTGCCGTTTCGCCGAAAACGCTTGGTTCATCAAAGTGCGCGAGCCCGGCTACGAGGACAAAACGCCTCGTGAGATCGCGCACGAGATGTTTTCTCTTGCCGACGGGTGCACGATGTCGGCCAAGAAAGACGGCCTCGCCAATATCGGCGGCTTTGTTGCAGTAAACGATTCCGACGTCGCTGCACAATGTCGGAATCTGCTGATCCTCACGGAAGGTTTTCCCACCTACGGAGGTCTCGCCGGATATGACCTGGAGGCCGTGGCGCGAGGGCTCGAAGAAGTGCTCGACGAGAACTACCTCAAGTACCGCATTCGGTCGACTGAGTACCTTGCCGAGAAGGTGTATGCAGCAGGTATCCCGATCGTTCGCCCGCCCGGCGGCCACGCCGTTTACCTCGATGCCCAGGCCCTTCTTCCGCACATCCCGCCATACGAGTATCCCGCCCAGACCTTGGCGGTTGAGTTGTACCGAAACGGAGGTGTTCGCGGCGTCGAGATCGGGACGGTGATGTTCGGTCGTCCCGACCCCAATGGTGGACCCGACGAGCCTGCCGCCATGGAACTGGTGAGGCTCGCCATCCCGAGGCGGACGTACACCCAAAGCCACATCGACTACGTGGCTGAGGTCGTCATCGACGTGGCATCGGAAGCCGAGGCGATGCGCGGCTACCGCATCGTCGAACAGGCACCATGGCTTCGCCATTTCACAGCCCGATTCGAGCCGATCGCACCCGGTGGGGGCGGATCATGACTGACACGTTCACGGTTCGCGGAGCCGTCGAGGCACCAACCGATTATGCAAACCCGCCGAAGCGGGTGGTTGCCATCCTCGATGAGGTCGTGCCGTTGCCGACGGCGACACACGCCACCGTCGTCTCCGTCGACGGATATCGGGCGTCGATCCCGCTCGACACCTTGCGATCGGGCGGAACGTTCTCCATCGAAGCCCACGGTTTGCGACTCCGCGTCGAAGAGGGAGCGACGTCGTGCTGGAACGTCAAGAACGTGGCAGTCATCGATGTGACGGTCGGCAAAGCTGAGGATGACATCCCCGCCCGACCAGCGCACTGATCTTCAGCTTCGTGGTCGTTTCCTCGCGAGTCGACGTCTCTCTGCGGCTTCGGCGCCGGTCACGCTGACTTCGACGTTCGCCAATTGGAGCCGTCGCGACAACGCAGTTCGAAATTTCTTCGGCAAGGCGGCGAAGCCGCTCAGAGGAAAGAGCTCGCCCCGGGCAAGACGCCGTCGTTCCTCGCCACCGACGTTGCGCGGCAGCGGAGCCGCCAGCGGCTGGTCCGGATTGGTGTCGTGGCGTAATGCAGTGAGTTGACCCTGTCCGTCTGTCTCGATCGCCACCCGTACATACCACGGCAGGATCTCTGTGTTCTCATCGAAGTCGATGGAGACTTCGGCAAGGGCTTCGAACGGCACTCGCACCGTGTGATCTTCTGCCTGACCACCGGCCACGAGGAACAATGCACGATCGCTCAACAGCCAGAACAGGACGAAGCTCTCCTGCGCTCGGCGGTCGAGGCCGGCCGCCGACCGGTCGAACGTCTCGCCACCGATGAGCAGCGGACGAGCCTTGGCGCGCGCCTCACTACGGCCGAGATCGAGGACCTTTTGCTTGAACGTGTCGAGCAACGCCACGCCGCTGAGGCTAGTGAACCGGGAAACTGTGCACGGTTAGGGTGACTCGTCATGCCTGAATCTCGCATGAAGGCCTTCTTCATCCACCGCGACGACCACGTCGGCGAGTGGCGACCACTCGAGGAGTGGGACCAGCTCTGGAAACCCAAGTGGTTGCTCGACACACCCGACGATCCGAAGCGGGGCGACTGGCTGTGGGTCGTCGCCATCTTCGTGCTCGTGACGTACGCCAATATCGTGGCCAACCGCTTCCTGGCCGATGCGTGGCACATCCCCTTCAACCTCGGCATTCTCGCCGTGGCGATCGCCATCGCTCGTGGCCACGAGACGGGCTGGACCGACATGGGCCTGCGTCGCGACAGGATCGGTAGGGGCCTTGCCGTCGGCGGAATCGTCATGGGACTCATCGCCGTTGGTGTGGCCATCGCCGCTGCCATCCCCCAGACCAGGGAGCTCTTCGAGGACGACCGGATCGTCGACTCGACGGTTCCGTTCCTTCTCTTCGAAGCATTCGTGCGAGTTCCCATCGCCACCGCCCTCTACGAGGAAGTGCTGTTCCGCGGTGTCGTCTTCGGCATGCTGGCGAGACGGATGGCGCCGCTGTGGGCTGCAGCCGCGTCATCGTTGGCCTTCGGGTTCTGGCACATCCTGCCGACGCTCGAGACGGTTGAGTCCAACCCCGCAGGCGGGGTGTTTGCCGGCGTCCTCGGGTTGACGCTGGCCTCGATCGGCGCCGTTCTCGGGACGGCCGCAGCCGGTTTGGTCTTCATGTGGCTTCGCCTAAGGGCGAACAGCGTTGTCGCCCCCATCCTGGCGCACACCGCCTGGAACGGTTTCGCGATCATCGCCGGCACGATCATCGTCCACTGGCTCTGATCCCATCGCTCGTGCATAGCGGAACCGTGACGGTTCCGCTATGCACGAGCGATGGGTTGACACCTTGGTGGAGCATCGCGATAGTTCCTCCTGCACGGCGACCGCCCGGTCGCAGAGCACGCGAGGGAGACCACGGATCGGAATGGTGAGGATGATCTCTCCAGACAACACCCCGGTGGCACTC
>JAUVPA010000156.1 GCA_030598905.1 Acidimicrobiia bacterium | reverse complement strand
GCCCTGCAGCCGGCGATGCGCGTCGTCTCGCAGGTTTCCTTTCACAAGACGCTCCCCCGCGGTTCCCGTCCTTCCTACGGCCGAACCCGGACGCTGGAGCGCGACTCGGTTGTTGCCACTGTGCCGATCGGGTACGCAGATGGCCTCACACGTCGGCTGGCCGCCGAGGGAGGTGAGGTGTTGATCGGCGCCAAGCGTTACCCGTTTGCAGGTTCGGTCACGATGGACCAGGTGCTGATCGATCTCGGAGGCGCCACGGTTTCCGATGGTGACGAGGTCGTTTTTCTCGGTCGTCAGGGGGACGGCGAGATCACCGCCGACGAGTGGGCCCGACGTCTGAACACCATCAACTACGAGGTCGTGTGCGACTTCGGCCCTCGGCTCCCGAGGCGCTACATCGGAGAGCCTTGATGAACAACACGATCACACGTGTGCCGGGAGTGATGGTGGGCCACTACACGGACGCCGAGCACGGCACCGGGACCACGGTGATGACGTTCCCGGAACCGAACGTGGTTGTTGTGGATGTCCGGGGAGGTGCTCCCGGAACGCGCGAGACCGATGCCTTCGGCACGGCCATCAAGCCGGTCACCATCAATGCGTTGTTGTTCAGCGGGGGGAGCGTTTTCGGCCTGGCGGCAGCACAAGGCGTCGTCGACGCCATCGCGGATGAGGGCCGCGGCACGCCGACGCCCATGGGTCCCGTCCCGATTGTGCCCACGGCCATCATCTACGACCTCATGATCGGTAGCGCAGACGTGCGGCCGGGCCCGGAGGCCGGAGCCGCGGCGTACCGCGCTCGGTCCGCAGATCCCGTCGCCCTGGGGTCGGTCGGCGCCGGGACCGGAGCCACCGTCGCCGGATGGAGGGGCGAGGAGCACTTTCGCAAGGGAGGTATCGGCAGCGCGGCCATGTCCGTGGACGGAGCAGTGGTTGGGGCCCTCGTGGTGCTGAACGCCATCGGAGACGTCTTCACGTTGTCCGGTGAGCCGCTCACGGCCGGTACGCCCGACGCCCTCGGTGCATGGACAGGTCCACCGAAGCAGGCAGACAACACGACGCTCATCTGTGTTGCCACCGATGCCGGTGTCTCCGACCGAAACGAACTGCGGCGTGTTGCCATACGGGCTCACGACGCGCTCGGAGCGACGGTGCGTCCGACGCATTCGCGTTACGACGGAGACACGGCCTTCGTCGTGTCGTTCGGTGAAGAGGATGACCGCGACGCGAACATCGACAAGATCCAACAGGCAGCATTCATCGTCGTGGGGCGAGCCATCGAGGCGGCAATGCGATCCGCGACAAGCCTGGGTGGGGTGCGGGCAATCGGGCCCGGCGCCTGATGCCGTCAGCAGCAGAACGTCTTCACCAGCTCGGGGTTCTCGAAAGCGAGGCGCTGGTGTGCACGGCGTGCCGGTTGTGTGAGGGCCGAACCCATGTGGTGTTCGGCAGCGGTGATGGCGACGCTGACGTCATGTTCATCGGCGAGGGCCCGGGACAGCGGGAGGACGAGCTCGGCCTTCCCTTTGTTGGTCGATCGGGTGACCTTCTGGAGAAACTTCTCGGCGAGATCGATCTCTCCCGTGCCGAGGTGTACATCGCCAACGTCGTCAAGTGCCGTCCACCACGCAACCGGGATCCGCAGCAGGACGAGGTCGATGCCTGCAAGGGCTATTTGCGGTCCCAACTCGCGCTCATCGATCCCAAGGTCGTAGTGACCCTCGGCACCTTCTCGACGAAACTCCTGCTCCGCACCGAGACCGGCATCACGCGCATGCGGGGCATCGCCTACGAGTGGTGGGGTCGCTATTTGGTGCCGACCTATCACCCCGCCGCAGCCCTGCGCGGCGGCCAGAGCAAACTCGAAGAGATGCGCCACGATCTTGCACTGGTGCGCCAGGCAGTCGACGGTATCCTCGTGACACCTTCGGAGCCCGAGACCGCAGAACCTTCATCGGTAGCGGTCGAAGCG
The DNA here is from genome assembly GCA_030598905.1 of Acidimicrobiia bacterium. Classification (GTDB taxonomy): domain Bacteria; phylum Actinomycetota; class Acidimicrobiia; order Spongiisociales; family UBA5794; genus JAUVPA01. The sequence continues at coordinate 2,559 of JAUVPA010000156.1, read as the reverse complement.
CCGGACACGGAACAACTCGGCTTGTTCGGCGGGTGAAATGATCGAAGTACGAACTACCTCACGAGATGAGACGCTCGCGCTCGGGCGTCTGCTGGCGACGCAACTTCGCGCCGGCGACATTGTGCTTCTTTCCGGGCGGCTCGGGTGCGGAAAGACGGTCCTCGCCGCCGGCATCGCTGAGGGTCTGGGCGTCGAACAGGCGGTGGTGAGCCCGTCTTTTGTGATCGTTCGCTCTTACGCCGACGGATTCCTTCCACTGTTCCACGCCGATGTCTATCGACTCGGCTCTCTGGCCGAATTCGATGATCTCGGAATCGTCGATGACGCCGGCGATGGGGTGCTGCTCGTCGAGTGGGGAGATGCCGTCGCCGAAAGCCTCCCCGACGATCACCTCGTCATCCGGTTCACGGTGGAGAACGACGACGTGCGGCTGCTCGAGCTCGATCTCCACGGATCGTGGATGGATCGCGACCTCGAGGTCGCCGTATGAGGGTGCTTGCCATCGACACGGCTACCCCGGCTTCATCGGTGGCGCTCGGTGACGAGGGGGATCTCGTTTCGCTGGCCGTGAACGTCGATCGCCGAGGTCACGTCGAGTTCCTGGTCCCTGCGATCGACTTCTGCTTTTCCCAAGCGGGATGGGATCGAGACGAGGTCGACGTCGTCGCGGTGGACGTCGGACCCGGCCAGTTCAGCGGCCTTCGGTCGGGCATGGCAACGGCACAGGCTTTCGGCGCGGCCGTAGGCGCCCCGCTGATCGGGATCGAGTCGCTGACCGCCCTCGCCGTTCGGGCTGCGACGGGACGTCGTCGAATCTGGGCCGTGGTCGACATGCGGCGAGGCCAGATCGCCTCGCGCCCCTTCCAGCCGCTGCCGGGGGGTGTGGCTCCCGACGGCGACACCGAGATCGTCACTCCGGACGAGTTCTCCGCGATGGTCGAATCCGACACGGCCGACACCCTGGTTGTTGGTGACTGGCATGCGCTGCCGGCGTCGGTGTGGACGGACCTTCATCGCTCGCGTCGGGGCCGTCCGCGTTATCCGTCGGCCGACGTTCTGCTCGAGATCGCAACCATCAGGGCCAGCAACAACGACTTCGGGCGCCCCGAGACCGTCCACCCTCTCTATATGCGCGAGGCCGACGTGCAGATCAACTGGCAAGAGTTCCGATCGGAGGGCGCATGGCCGACGCCGTGACGGTTTCCATTCGCGAAATGGCCCGTACCGACATCCCGGCAGTCGCTGCGCTTGAGATCGAGATCTTTCCGCAGCCGTGGTCACAGTCGCTGTTCCGCGATGAACTGGCTCATGAGAACCGCAGCTACATCGTGGCGGAAGAGGGGGGAGCCATCGTTGGATACGCCGGCCTCCTCGTCGTCGACGAGGACGCTCACATCACGACGATCGCGGTGGCCGAGCGAGGCAGGCGGAAGCGACTCGGATCTCGGATGATGCTTGCTCTTCTGGAGCGTTCTCTCGAGCGCGGTGCTCGACACATGACGCTCGAGGTTCGAGCTTCCAATGTGGATGCCCAGCGAATGTACGACCGCTTTGGTTTTGCAGCAGTCGGCAAACGGAAGAATTACTACCGAGACGAGGACGCCGTGGTGATGTGGGCTACGGGAATCGACTCTCCCGAGTTTGCGGATCGCATCGCACAGCTTCGTCTCCACACAGAGGGTGGCGAGCCATGAGCGGGCCTCTTGTTCTCGGAATCGAGACGTCGTGCGATGAAACCGGTGTCGCGGTGATCCAAGGCTCGTCCGTCCTCTCGTCGATGTTGGCATCACAGGCCGATGTCCACGCACGGTTCGGTGGTGTTGTCCCCGAGGTCGCAGCTCGTGCCCACGTCGAGGCGATCCGTCCCCTTGTCCACCAAGCCTTCTCCAAGGCCGGCATCTACTCGGACCAGATCGACGCCGTGGCTGCCACCCAAGGCCCGGGTCTCGCAGGGGCATTGATGGTCGGGTTCTCGTTCGGCAAGAGCTTGGCGTGGAGCCTGGGAAAGCCCTTCTATGGCATAGACCACATGGAAGGACACCTCTTCGCGCCGCGTCTCGAGTTCGACGACTTCGAGCCTCCCGCAGTGGTGTTGCTCGCCTCTGGGGGCCACAGCCAGGTGGTGCACATCCGGCGGTGGGGTGAGTACGAGATCCTCGGTGGAACGATCGATGACGCTGCTGGCGAGGCTTTCGACAAGCTGGGGCGCTACATGGGCTTGGGTTATCCCGGCGGACCCGCCATCGACAACGAGTCCGAAGGAGGCGATCCCGACGTTGTTCGGTTCCCTCGAGCGCTTCGAGACAGGCCGTACGACTTCTCATTCTCAGGTCTGAAGACCTCAGTCGTGGCGTATCTGGAGAAGGCAAGAGAGGCGGGCTCCCTGCCGTCGCGCAACGATGTGGCCGCCGCCGTTCAGGAGGCCATCGTCGATGTCCTGGTGGACAAGACCTTCAACGCCGTCGATGCCACGGGTGCTGGTGTCGTTGCCGGTGGAGGTGGCGTGTTGGCGAATCGTCGGTTACGGCAGCGTCTGGCGGAGGAGGCCGGTGAGCGTGG
>JAUVPA010000022.1 GCA_030598905.1 Acidimicrobiia bacterium | reverse complement strand
TCGTGTCGTTTCCACCGCCCACGGCGCTTTCCTCGATTACTACCGCCCCGGGGTGTCCGACGACCAATACCTCGCATATCAGGAACGGCGAGCGCGGGGCGGGTGTGGACTCATCATTCTCCAAGCGATGCAGGTGCACCCGTCGAGCCAGCCCGATGGCCACTACATGTGGGAGCGAGATGACATCCTGCCCAAGTTCGAGCGGATGGCAACTGCGCTCCACGGCCACGGAACCAAAGTCACCGTCCAGATCGCCCATTTCGGAGCTCAGTTTCGGTCCGACGGAAACCAGGACTTGGGGGCGTTGTGGGGGTTCAACCGGATGCTGTCGCCCTCGGGTTCGGAAGTCTCCCACGCAATGTCGACAGACGAGATCGAAGAAGTGATGGAGGGATTCGTCCGTACCGCGGTCGTCGCGGCCGAGGGAGGGCTGGACGGGGTAGAGCTGCACGCTACCCACGGCTACCTCTTGCAGCAGTCGTTCAGCGAATGGGCGAACACACGTGACGACGATTGGGGCGAGCCCCTCCGGTTCCTCGACGAAGTGCTGCGCCGAGTACGACAAGCCGTCGGGACGGAGGTGGTCGTCGGCTTGCGCATATCCGCAGAAGATTGGGTTCCCTTTCACCGTGGCGGTCTGGGCGCCGAAGGGTTGAGAGCGGTGGCAGCTCACGTATGCGAGACGGGATTCATCGACTACCTCAACCACTCCGAGGGTTCTCGCTCGGCTCACTACGCACGCGCCATCGCCAACTACTACGGCGCACCCGGTGAGTTCCTCCCGCTCACTGCCGGACTGCGCAAGGTTGCCGGCGGTGTTCCGGTGATCGGCGTCGGGAAGATCCTGACGCCGGGACAGGCGGAACAGGCTCTCGCCGACGGCGCCTGCGACCTTGTCGGCATGACTCGAGCCCAGATTGCAGATCCCGACCTCGTGGCCAAGATCCACCGCGGCGATGCGAACCGAATCCGCCCTTGCGTTGGCGCCAACAGCGGATGTGTCGACCGCATGGAGCGGTCACTACCGATCACCTGCTTTCACAATCCGGACGTCGGCCGCGAATGGCGTCTCTCTGATTTGGTCCCAGCCGAGACCGCCCGGCGCGTGCTGGTGGTGGGTGCCGGACCGGCCGGGCTGAAGGCCGCGGAGATCGCCGCCCGACGCGGACACGTTGTCACCGTCGTCGACCGGGCGTCTCGGCCAGGGGGTCGTCTCCAATCAGTGGCAGCTTTGGGCGAACCGTCGTCGATGCTCGAAGCCATCCGATGGCTCGTGTTGGAGCTCGAAATCCTCGGCGTTGAAGTCCGACTCAACGTCGAGGCCGACATCTCCTTCCTCACATCCTTTGCCCCCGACGCCGTCGTTCTCGCGACGGGAGTCGAAGGAGTGGCTTTTGACGGGACGGACGACGGATCGGTGCGAATACTCACCATCGACGACGCGATGGAAAGCGACCTCGCCGGCCAATCGGTGGTGGTTCTCGACCACCTCGGAATGCAAGAACAGGCATTCGCCGCCGAGCACCTTGCCCGGTCGGGAAGCGAGGTCACGATGATCACACCGTTCGCGTCGATCGGCCCGTACATCGGCTTCACGCATATTCGAGGCCACCTGGAGCGACTCCACACCCTCGGCGTAGCGATGAAACCATCGACCGTAGTGGCAGGTGTGGCAGACGGGCAGGTGACGACGAGACATGTGTACTCCAAACGGGACGGTTCTGTCACCGCAGACGTCTTGGTGATCGGCGGTGTGAGGAAGCCGGCGCTGGCACTCGAGAAGGCGGCCCGTGATCTGTGTGGCGACGTGTTGATCGTGGGTGATGCCGTCGCCAATCGCTCTGCAATGCACGCCTTTCGTGAGGGAGACAACGCCGGCCGCGCTGTGTAGCGAGGCGACTCCGATGGCGCGAAATGGGCATCTGGTCTGCCCGATCTGGGCATCTCTCACCGATGACGGCGCCGACCTCGATCCATACGGTGGACAGCAGTAACACCAACGAGGAGGCACCGTAGCAATGACCGCACAGCTCATGGTCCGTGAGGTAACAGACGACAACACGCTCGCCGATGCGATCTGGCTGCGTGGAAACGGGCACTTGGACGAGCACCGGGGCGTCGACACCGTGCGCTCCGAGACGCTACTCGTTCTCTACGACAGCGGTCCCGTCGCCTCCGCAGAGGTGAGGTGGAACAGTCATGGTCTTGTCGGCCTCAACAGGATGGTCATCAGCGGTGGCGTCGACCGGACGATCGCCGAACAGACCATGGTCGGCCACGCCCTGAAGAGACGGCCTCCGTGGGTTCCCACTGTTTCACCGATACCCATGGCGGTGGCTTCGTGAAGTTCACTCCGTCGGGAGTCGCTCGGCTTCGGCCGCCGCTTCTTGCCTGGTAGCAACGTCCAGCTTGGTAAGCACGGCAGACACATGGTGATCGACCGTGCGAACGGACAAATAGAGGCGGTCGGCGATCTGGGCGTTCGTGAGTCCATCGGCGATGAGTCCGAGCACCTCGAGTTGGCGGTTGGTGAGCCCTGCTGGGTTGGCCTTCGTGCTCCTCTGTTGGCCCCGTGGCACCGAGGCGACACCGGCGTCGCGGAGCCAGCGGCGGGCAATGGCCGCGGCAGCATCTGCGCCGAGGTCGTCCAGGATGACGACAGCCTCGGTCACCGGCACGATCTCGTTGGAGGACAACAGCTCCAACGCCATCTCGTACCGATCGCCCAACTCTCCCCAGGCGTCCGCGGCCTCTCGCCACCGCCCTTCCAAGCCGAGGCGCCATGGATCGACCGCATCCGACAGCTCCGAGACGGAGTGGCCGGCCCGTTGCATGTAACGAGTGACTTCCGACTGGGTGACCAGATGGTCTTGTTCCCTCGCCAGGCGGAGCCCGGCTGTGGCGAGCCCACTCATCGAGTCGGTCGAACCGCCAAGCCAAGCTGACTCGACGAGCGCCGCAGTGATTGGACCGACCACCGCGATGTCTTCGCTTGTAGCCAAGACAGCAGCGGCGCTCTCGATGGTTTCCCGTGCCCGATCATCGCCGCGCCGGGCTCGAACGCGGCCGAGGAGTTGCTGAGCCAGAGGAAGCATGATGCCGGGTTCCCCCGGGCGAGCGATCAGCATCCGAAGACCCGACTCGGCAGCATCCCAATCGCCTTTCGTAGCGGCCACGGCCTGGCGTGACAGTTCGAGTCGGTACTCACCGGCATAGAACTCTCCAAATGCGCCGTATTCGAGGCCTCGCTCGATGTACTCCTCGGCCTCGGCGAGGTGCCCGGCGCGGTGAGCGGCACCTGCCGCGTTCACACAGGCTCGTACCGTGAATTCGATTCGCGGATCACCCGCGACGAGTTCGAGAGCGCGATCGAAGTCATCGGCGCCCGAGCCGTCACCGACCGAGAGGCGGCCGCTGCCTCGGTAGTTGAGGGCATGACTCACGAGGTCGTCGCGACCAAACCGACCTGCCAGTTCGATCGCTCGATCTGCGTAGCTGATCGATTCCGTGGCCGGTTCTGAAACAACGCCCACCGTGGCCAGGTTGCTGTGGGCGCGCGCCAGGCTCCCGAATGCGTTCGCCAATTCGGGGCTCTCACCGAGGGGTTCGAGAATCTCGACGGCGCGCTCGGCAGCATGCCGAGCCGCCAGCGGTCCTCGATGCCAAAATGTTGCACGCGACAGGGTGATGAAGGCGGCACCGAGCCGAACCGGGTCCGCGAGCGTCGACCACTGCGCAACGGCCTCCTCTGCTTCAGCCGTCGCCTCACCGAGCCTGTTCAGGAGATACAGCGAGTAGGCACGATCGCTGTATGCGGCAGCTCGATCCATCGGATCGATCCGGTCTGAGTGTCCGAGGATCAGTGCGAGCAAGTCCGCCACTTGCCGGTGGGAGCCCAGAGCCGCCGCCTGAGAAGCGGCGATGGGTCCATATTCGAGGATGACCTCCACGTCCTCGGCTGCATTTGCGTGGTGAACGATCCGGGAAGGTTCCGCGTTCTGGTTCATGAGGGCTGCCAGTGCGATCCGGTTGTATTCGACACGCTCCAGCACCGGAACCGACGTCTCGATTGCTCTTCTGGCTAATTCGTGGCGAAACCAGACATGTGTCGCGCTCGCCCCGAGGATGCCCGCTTGCTCGGCAGACCCCAAAGCCGTGGGCGCGCCGGTGTGAATCGCGTTGGCGAGCCACAGCTCGACGTGCGTCGGGATGACCGAGATCTTGCGCAGCGCCGCTTGTGACTTCTCGCTGAGCCTGCCGACCCGAGCCAAGACCGCATCTCGTACCGTGGGAGGCACGTCGTTGTCACCGGCAGCCAGTACCTCGGCCACGTAGAACGGGTTGCCGCCCGTAGCTGCATGAAGCGAATCGGCGTCGATTCCCCGCTCGGCGATCAGCTCCTCGACCGCGGGCGCACTCAGCGGACGCGGTGTGAGCCGCTCGACGCCCGGATCGGTGAGCCCACCCAGCAGTCCGAGAAGTGGGTGGCTCGGACTGAGCTCCTCATGGCGATAGCTGGCGATCAGCACCATCGGGAGCTGCGGCGCCCGGCGAGCAAGGAAGCGCAGCGCATCAAGTGTTGCATCGTCTGCCCAGTGGATGTCTTCGACCACCAACAGCACAGGGATGTCACAGGAGGTGATGTAGGCGTTGAGTTCGGTGACCAATCGGCCTTCGTCGCCCCTGGCTTCGAGATCGGCCAACGAACCACCGATCTCTGAAGCAATGTCCCGAATCGGCCCCAACGGGCGAGGTGTCAACAGATCCTCGCAGGTGGCATTGAGGACAGTTGCTCGCTCGCCGACGGCTGCTGTGAATGTCTGAATCAGGCTGGTCTTGCCGATTCCCGCCTCACCGGCGATGAGCACAACGGAGCCGCGGCCTTCGATCGCACCCTCGAGTGCGTCGCCAAGGGCGCGCAACTCATCGGCCCGCTCCAGCAGCTGCATCGGCGACATCGTACTGAGCACCCGATCCGCCGGCAGTCCGGCGACAACAACGGCGGTCTCGTTCGCGTCAGATCACTGTTGGTGTTTTGTGCGAGCGCCACGGTTCCTCACCTGCGACATCGACGAGGGCAGGTCCCTCGAAGGACGCTGGTGAGAGTATGGCGAGGAATACGACCGGCTCTTCGAACACGTTGTACGTGCCGTGGACCTCGTTCATCGGCACATGGGCTACGTCTCCGGGACCAAGAATCTGGTGCTGCTCTCCCACCCATTGCTCGGCTCGGCCGCCGACGAATAGATGATCTCTTCCATCGAAGGATGGCGGTGAAACTGGTGTGCCTGACCGGGTGGCATCGTGACGCGGACGAGCTGGAGGAGCGAGGACTCCGTAAGACCGCCTTTCGCCAGCCACTCGTGAGGGCCCCACGGCAGCTCTTCGACCTGCGCTTCGGCTGTCGTGATGAACGTCAGGGGATGATGGGTCGACACCGGTTGCTCCTTGAACGCCGGGCTGGGCGATGCTTCAGTCTCCCACGGATCTGAGGTTCAGTCTCCACGCGACCATTAGCCCCACAGAGGCGGTCGCGACGACGGTCGAGAGCAACCACATGGCGTCATAACCAACGGAGTCGACGATGGCGCCGTAGATTGGTGGGCCGAGCCCGAGACCTGCGAGGAAGCCGAAGACGACGGTTCCCGAAGCGCGTCCCGTCGCGATTGCTCCCGCTTCGTTCATCACGGCGAGCATGCCGACCGCGTTCCATGCCGCCGAGCTCACGCCAATCAGCACCGCACCCAACCACAGCAACCACGTTCCCCACGTTGACGACGCCAGCATGACAACCGCCGAAGCCACCGACAGCAGGGCTATCGCGGTGAGCGGCAGCATGTAGTCGGACAGCAGTTCCGATACCCGAGCCCATCCGATGCGAGCGAGGAACGCGGTGAGGCCGATGACCGCGGCAGCCACGCCGGCCGCTCTGGGATCGAGACCCAAGTCCTCCTCCGCGAACAGCGGCACCAGAAAGGAGACCGAGCCGGCGAAGCCGAGGAGAAACCCGTAACCGGCGAGCCAGGTAATCGCCCGTGGCAGCGGCCTTGCCGACTCCCCCCGCCGGATTTCACCGGCCTCGCTGTGCGGCACGACCCAAGCTGCAAAGAGGGCAAGCAACACCGGGACACCCGCCAGCAGCAGGTAGGCGCCCCGCCACCCCAACGCGATTGCGACCGACGGAAGCACGAGGCCACCCAGGAAGACGGTCGCCTGTACACCGGACTGCTTGATGCCGGTGACGACGCCGCGCTCCCCCTGAGGGAGGTCCTCCGCAATCAGCTTGTTCGTCGACGGATTGCCGCCCGACTGAGACCAGGCGCCGAAGAATGTCGCCACAAACATCACCCACAAGGCCACGGCGAGGCCCATGATCAGGTACGAGACGGAAGCCACCAGGAAGACGCCGAGGATGGCTCTCTTCCCACCGATTCGGTCCGTTATCCGGCCTGTGATCGGCGACAAAACTGCAGCCAACAAGACGTTGGCCGCGATGACGAGCCCGAATTGGGCACGATCGATGCCGAGGTCGTCGATGATAAAAGTCGCAAGCACCGCAAGCGATGTCACCGTGTATGTGGAGGCCCCCATTGCTGCGAACAGCACTGCTGTGAAGGCCACGCGGCGCGTTCCATGGATGTCGGTGCGGGTGGCCACGGTGCGAGAGTATCGACCTACTCTGCGCCACTTCCTGTGCAGCCGACCGCAACCAACTCGCCGGGCCGGCGCAACAACGTCATGGTTCTCCTGAAAGGACACAAACGCCTGACATCGTCGACCTCCGCGACCTGAATGAGCTCCGCCTGCCAGGTTCGACGAGCCGGAGGGGCGACTGGTAGGTTCGAGCGACAGCATCGGACGAGAAGGGATGAGATATGCACGGACACCTGTCGTGGCTGGTTGAGATGGACATCAAGGAAGATCAACTCGACGCGGCTCAGACACTCATGGAAGAGTTGGTCGAGCACTCCGCCAAAGAGCCGACGACCCACACTTACGACTGCTACATCAGCGAGGACAAGAAGACGGCCGCCCTCTACGAACGCTACGACAGCCCTGAAGCAGCCCACGCCCACCTCAAAGGTTTCCTCGCGACATTCGTCGATCGGTTTGTCGCCGTATTCGATACCACGCGACTGGTTGTCTACGGGTCAGCGCACGAAGAACTCAAGGCCGACCTTGAAGGTTGGGGCCCGACCTACCTGAGCTACTGGGGCGGCTTCCGTCGCTGATCTGCGTAACACGAACGTGCGGCCCGGAGCCAGCCTCGCCGGCATAGATCTTGGACTCGAGGGGAAGAGTGCTCTGGTCGCTGCGGCGTCAAAAGGACTGGGTTTTACGATCGCGGACGGCTTGGCGGCAGAGGGGTGCCATCTTGCCATCTGCTCGAGAGACTCGCAGAGGATCAACGAAGCCGCCGAGCGGATCCGAAGCGCCCACGATGTGGAGGTGCATCCGTCGGTCGTGGACATCACCGACTCCGACGCGCTTCACGGTTGGGTCGACGAGTCCGCCGAACGGTGGGGCAGCCTCGATCTGGTGATCGCCAACGGCGGCGGGCCTCGAGCGGCCAGCTTCGATGAGCTTGCCGACAACGACTTCGACGTTGCGTACCGTCTGGTCCTGCGTTCGGCTCTTACCTTGGCGGCGGCGGCACGACCTCATCTGGGGAGAGGCGCCTCGGTTCTCTTCAATACCTCGATCTCGGTGCGCGAACCCCTCGGCGCCCTGGCTCTGTCCACGATATTTCGGGCCGGTGTGACATCTCTTGCCAAGCTGCTTGCCGACGAATGGGCGTCCGACGGCATTCGTGTCAACCAGCTCATCCCGGGGCGCATCCTGACTGATCGAGTCGCCGATCTCGACGGGTATCTAGCAACTCAGCGCGATGTGTCGATGGAGGAGATCAGGGCCCAGAACGAAGAGTCCATACCGTTGCGACGATATGGAACACCAGAGGAGTACGCCGCGGCAGCAGTCTTCCTTCTCTCCGACGCCGCCTCGTACATCACGGGCGCGTCGCTTCAGGTCGACGGGGGAGTCCTCAGAGCGATCTGACCCGAGGGCCTGCTCTAGTGGTCTGTCGCAGAAACAATCATCGGGTCTCTCCGGTCCTCGACGCCCCTGGCATCGTCCTCCGCCTTGACGCATCCACTGATGCGCCTGCGTTGTGCGTCCCGATATGGAATGGTGGGCCAGATGACGCCGATGACTCGGAGACACCCTGACGCCAATTCTGCGACAGACCACTAGGTCATGACCCAGCCGCCGTCGACGTTGAGGGTCTGTCCGGTGATGAAAGAGGAGTCGGGTCCGGCGAGAAAGGCAACTGCTGCCGCGAGCTCGTCGAACGTCCCTCGCCGTTTGAGCGACTGTGACTCGATGGTCCTGCGCTCGTAGGCGGCGAGATCGGCATGTTGGCTGCGTTCCGCTGCCGTGGGGAACGCCCCAGGCGCAACGGCATTCACCCGTATCTCGTGCGGGCCCAGCTCGCGGGCAAGTGCTCGTGTCATGGCCACAATCGCGCCCTTCGTTGTTACGTACGGCGACATGTTCTCCCAGAAGCCGTGCCACACGATCGAAGCGACGTTGACCATCGATCCGCCGCCGCCGTCGATCATCGACTGGGCTGCTTGTTGAGCGCACATGAAGTAACCCCGCTGGTTGACGGCGACCGTCTCGTCCCACTCCTCGACGCTCACGTCGAGAAAGGAGCCGGAAGGGAAGATCGCCGCGTTGTTCACGAGCACCGTCGGCTTCCCGAGCTCGGTTGACAGGCGTTCGAACGCGTGTGCGATGTCGTCTCGATCGGAAACATCGCAGTGGATGCCGAGTGCCACCCCTCCGCGGGATCGGATGTCGGCTGCGGTCCCGGTGACGTCGGCGATGTCGAGCAGAGCCACGGCGTGTCCTCCTCGCGCCAGCCGGCGAGCGATGGCACTCCCCAGGGCTCCGGCGCCGCCGGTGACGACAGCCGTCATCGGCGACCTGCATGAAGACGTGACGGACTTTCCACAGTCCTCTCACCATAGATTGCTGCCGACTAGGCAGTACGGTGCCGTGGCCCGCGATTTCGTCTGCTGTTGCTACCGAGTGGGAGATAGCTGTGATCAAGGTCGTATCGATGATGAAGCGAAGAGACGGATTGACTATCGAGGAATTCCGTCGCTGGGCACTGGACGAACATTCGAAATTCGGTGCCCAATTCCCCGAAATTCGGCACTATCGGATGAGCGTCGTCGTATCGGAGCACGCCGATGGCCCCTACGATGCCGTGTCCGAGCTCTACTTCGACTCCGAGGCGGACTTCACGGCAGCTCTGGGCTCCGAAGTCGGTGCCGAAGCCGGTGCCGACATCGCGGCACATTGTGCTGATGGCCGGTTGCGTCTCATCACTGAAGAGAAGGTCATCGTCGGCTGAGGTCACCTGGAGTCGTGGGACAAAGTGGTTGTCCACGACATCACACCTGATCGAGAACTGCCCAACGCGCCCCGAATCCACAGTTGAACCCGTTTGGCGAAGGCGATTCGGCCATCGTCGCAGCGGCTGGTTATTGTCGGCGAGCGGCGACAAAAGGATGCATGTGGGCAACGTCTATGTGGTCGGCACGCTCGATACCAAGGGGAACGAGCACCGATACGTGCGGGATGTGATCAACGCGGCGGGCGCGACGACCATTCTCGTCGACGTCGGTACAACCGGCGAAGGGGAAGGTGCCGATGTGAAGGCGAGCGATGTTGCTGCCTTCCATCCCGATGGGAAGGATGCCGTCTTTCTCGATGACCGCGGTGCCGCCGTGGACGCGATGTCAGATGCCCTGGTGCGTTTCGTCGAGAGCCGGGACGACATCGACGGGATGATCGCCCTCGGCGGCTCGGGGGGGACCGCTCTCGTAACCCCGGCGATGAGGTCCCTGCCGATCGGTACGCCCAAGGTGATGGTGTCGACAATGGCTTCGGGAGACGTGCGTCCCTACGTCGGCCCCGCCGACATTGCCATGATGTACTCCGTAACCGATGTCTCTGGGATCAACGGGATCTCGTCGCGAGTGATGGCAAACGCGGCGCACGCGATCGCCGGAATGGCCACAGGGCCCGTGCCCCCGCCCGCGGATCGCTCCTCCATCGGCCTCACGATGTTCGGTGTCACAACGCCGTGCGTAACGATGGTCTCCGAAGCCCTCGCGGACGAGTACGACTGTCTGGTGTTCCATGCCACCGGCACCGGGGGCCAGTCCATGGAGAAACTGGTCGACTCCGGGTTGGTTGCCGGAGTGATCGATTCCACGACGACCGAGGTGTGCGACCTCATCGTCGGAGGGGTCCTGTCCGCCGGTCCGGGTCGTCTCGATGCCATCGGGCGCACGTCGGTTCCCTACGTCGGCAGCTGCGGGGCGCTCGACATGGTGAACTTCGGGGCTCTGGACACCGTGCCCGAGCAATTCAAGGATCGCAACCTCTACGTGCACAACTCCCAAGTGACTCTCATGCGGACTACCGCAGGGGAATGCGCCGAGATCGGTGCGTGGATCGCAGACAAGCTGAACCAGTCGGATGGGCCGGTTCGATTCCTGCTTCCAATGGGTGGCGTCTCGATGATCGACGCTCCGGACATGCCATTCCACGATCCTGAAGCGGACCGCGCGTTGTTCGCCGCGATCGAGGACACTTTCGAGGAAACCGATAGACGCCGACTGATCAAGTCGCCGCGCCACATCAATGATCCCGAGTTTGCAGCTGAGTTGGTGGGAGCGTTTCGCGAGATCGCGGAAGGAGTGTGACGATGGCCGCAATCGACAGGGCGAACATCCTGGCCAAGCTGCGTCAGAAGATCGAGGCAGGCAAGCCGATAATTGGGGGCGGCGCCGGTACCGGTCTCTCTGCCAAGTGGGAAGAACGAGGCGGAATCGACCTGATCGTCATCTACAACAGCGGCCGCTACCGCATGGCAGGACGCGGCTCCCTCGCCGGCCTTCTGCCATATGGAAACGCCAATGATGTCGTCGTCGAGATGGCATCTGAGGTGCTTCCCGTCGTGGAACACACTCCCGTACTGGCCGGCGTGTGTGGAACCGATCCCTTCTACGACCCGGATGTGTTCCTTCCCGAACTCACGCGACTCGGATTCTCGGGCGTGCAGAACTTCCCAACCGTTGGCCTCTTTGACGGCACCCTCCGTGTGAATCTCGAAGAGACGGGCATGGGTTATCCGCTCGAGGTGGAAATGATCGGCAAGGCATCCGCGCTTGGGATGCTCACAACGCCGTACGTCTTCTCGGAAGAAGATGCGATCGCGATGACAGAGTCTGGAGCGGACGTCATCGTGGCCCACATGGGGCTGACAACCGGGGGCTCGATCGGTGCTGAGACCGGCCGCACGCTCGAGGAGTGTGTTCCCGTCATCAACGGGTGGGCGGCGGCGGCGAAGTCGGTGCGTGACGATGTCATCGTCCTCGCCCACGGCGGGCCGATTGCCATGCCACCGGAAGCCGAGTACATCCTGCAGAACTGTGAGGGCGTGCACGGGTTCTACGGAGCGTCGAGTATGGAGCGCTTGCCGGTTGAGCAGGCTCTGAAGGCTCAAACCGAAGCCTTCATTCAGATCAGTTTCTGAGGCACAGAGCGAGGCGACACTGGGCGTCGACCGACCCCGGGCGCCG
>JAUVPA010000133.1 GCA_030598905.1 Acidimicrobiia bacterium | reverse complement strand
GTGTTGTGAATCACTCGATCCGCCCACTCCAGCCACTCATCTCGGCTCGGCTGAGAGGTCATTCGGTTCCGCACGTCCTCCTCGTTGTTGCCGCGTGCCGCGGCACGAGAGATGCGTACGTCGTCGGGGGCGTCGATGAGCACCCGGTAGGCATTCTCAGGGGTCACAGAGCCGAGTATGGGAACCTCTACCGCCACGATGCGATCTGCCGTGGAGATGATCTCGGCGATCCGTGACCGGATTGCAGGGTGAGTCATCGACTCGAGCTCGGCCAGCTGATCGGAGTCCGTGAATACCGCTGCTGCCAGCAAGGCGCGATCGATCCTGCCGTCGTCCACGGCGTACGGCCACCGCGCTGAAACAGCGTCGAACGCCTCTCCCCCAGGCTCGAGGATCTCATGACCGACATCATCGGCCTCGACGACGATGGCCCCGAGGGACCTCAAGATTTCTCCAACGCTGCTCTTACCCGATCCGATTCCGCCGCCGATAACAATCAGCATGGGTTCCGAAGACCTCGGTCGATCCACAGTCCGACTGTACCCTCAGCACATGGTGTCGAACGATCCTTGGGAGCTTCGATTCGACTGGATACTCACCGCACTGTCGTGGGTAGCGCTCGCGCTCGGAATCATCATCTCGTTTGTCGCCATCGGTGCAACCGTCACGGTGTTGACCGCCGCCGTCTCCGCAGGTGGTTACGTCATCGCGATGCAGGCGTTGCCCAGGAAGTGGCGGGACGGTGACGCCGGCGGGGAGATGATGTCACTCGCGGGTGTTGTGGCATCCCTGGTCGCTATCGCCCTCACCGGTGGTGTCGAAAGCCCGTACGTCCTCTTTCTCACGGTTCCGGTGTTCTATGCCTCAGCCTTCCACGGTTTCCGCATGGGCGTCGCCACCGCTCTGCTTTCGGGTGCCGGCCTCGCCATCGTCATGGGAAGCCTCGGCCAGGAGATCCTGAGTCCTGGGTTCTTCCAGGCCGCTGCGTTGTACCTGTTGATCGCCGTCACCTTCGCCCAGGCACGACGCATCCTGATCGAAGAGCGGCAGAGGACCGAGGAGCTCGACGCGGCACGCGGACGCCGGCTCGAACGTCTGGCAACGGCCCACACCCTGCTCCTCAGCCTCTCCGATCTCGCCGACAGCTCGGAGCTGAACCCTGTAAGCGTCGGCCAGGCGGCTCTCCGCGACCTGGCACTCGTCATCCCTTTCGAGGCCGGAGAGGTGAGCATTTCTCAAGAAGGCGACATCGTTGTGGCTCGCCGAGGGATACCCAGCGACGAGTCGCCGCCACCCTTGTCGTACGCCATTGCGCTGGGTGAGCGGTCTCTCGGACACCTCACGCTGTGGGAGCAGCCCGAGAAGCCACTCGACGACTACGAACCGCTGATCGAAGACGCCCTGCGCCCGGTGGCTCTTGCCTTCGACAACATTCAGCTCCTTCAGGACATCGCCGGGAAAGCCGTTCGCGAGGAACGCATTCGGGTCGCTCGTGAGCTCCACGACGACATCGGCCCCAGCCTCGCTTCACTCGGCCTGGGAATCGATCTCATCCTGCACCAGAGCCCGCTCGACCCTGAAACTCGTCGGCACCTCGATTCGATGCGAGAAACCGTGACTCGACTCGTTGAGGCGGTCCGCGGCACGGTCAACGACCTGCGCGCCGACCAGACCGTCAGCCTCGTGGAACGTGCCCACAGCGCGGCCACCGACGTCGATGCCGACGGTCCCGCCATCTTGATCGACATCGAGGAGCGACGTCCCGCTCGATCGGCCATGGCATTGGAACTCGGAGCGATCCTCACCGAAGCAGTGCGTAATGCTCTCGAACATTCGAGCGCCACACTGGTCCGCGTCGAGGGCAGCGTCGACCGTGATCGGGGAATGATCACGATCAGCGACGATGGGGATGGATTCGACGCAGCCGACTCGCCGCGAGGACACTTTGGAATCATTGGGATGAAGGAGCGAGCGGCCGAGATCGGTGCCGACTTCGATCTCTCGTCGACTCCCAGCCAAGGCACGGTAGTGACGATCGGCTGGGGGCCCTGAGATGACAAGACCGATACGTATCGTCATCGCCGACGATCACACGATGATGCTGGAGGGACTCGCTCAATCCCTCGGTTCGCTTCCCGACATGCAGGTGATCGGCACGGCGACAGACGGAAGAGCGCTGCTTCAGTTGCTCGAGCGTGTCCACCCCGATGTGCTCCTGCTCGATGTCGAGATGCCGAAACTGGGCGGCCTGTCGGCGCTGGCGCGCCTGGACGATCCGCCTCCGACGCTTGTCGTCACGATGCACGCGGAAGACGAGTACCGGAAACGGGCGAGGCGAGCCGGTGCCGTCGGCATGTTGTCCAAGTCCTCTCCCCTGCCCGACCTGGCCGCAGCCGTCCGAGCCGCCGAGGCGGGCGAGAACCTCATCGACGTCACCGATGACGAGGACCTGACCGCCGCACTGGAACCGTATCGGGAGGCCACCCTGACGGGCGGTGCGGCCGAGCTCACCGAACGCGAAAAGGAAGTTCTCGTGCTCCTCGTCGGAGGCATTTCCCGTACCGTGGATCTCGCCGACGAGCTCTACATCTCGCAGAAGACGGTCAAGAACCACCTGGCAAGCATCTACGAGAAGCTCGCCGTCTCCGATCGAGCGCAGTTGGTCGTCGAAGCCATGCGCCTGGGCATCAAATAGCGGCTGTTGATACGCGCGCCGCTATGGCGGCGCTACCCGCGCTTCCCATGTCGTTTTCCGACGCCCGACGCCCGACGCCTGACGCCTTATGGGGGAACAACAGAGGAATTGGGTCGGTCGCCCTATGGCCTCTTGGGGCATAATTTCGTATTGTTCACATCGGATCACCCTGCCAATAGGAGGTTGGAGATGCTTCGTCTTTGGACGGCAATCCAAAGCCGGCTCAGCACTGAAGATGGTGCGAGCCTCGTAGAGTACGCGCTGCTTGTGGCCCTTATCGCGATTGTTGCGATCGCCGCGATCATCCTGCTCGGAAAAAATGCGTCCTCGGTCCTGACGGACGCCGGCAACTCAATGGCCGGTTCCTGACCAGGAACAGGATCAAGCGAAAGCGGGAGGCTTCGGCCTCCCGCTTTTCTTTCTCCGGGGATTCACGCCGCGATGGCCTCTCCAACGGTGATAGCCGCAATGACAAGGAAGATCCAGCCGAGTGCATGAATCAGCCTCTGCTCCGGAAGGCGCCCGACGAGTCGGGGACCCAGTTGGCCCCCGATCAGAACGCCGGGAACGGTAAAGACGAGTATCGAAGCCATCAAGGCGTAGTCAGCGGTTGAATCCGCCGCGAAATCGATAGCGTGAACAACGGACGCAGCAAGCGCCGTCAACGCAACCGTCGTCACACTCACAGCGACGGCGATGCGCGACGGAACTCGACAGCGCTTCACGAGAGTGAACGAGTTGGCCTCCCCGAGACCTGTTGAGATCATACCGACGAACAAGCCGCCGATCCCAGCCCCAAGTCGGCCAACGGACGGCCGACAGACCTCGAATCGATAGTCGCTGCCGTCAGCCAACACGATGTGTCGAGAGAAGGCCGGGTCGACGATCCCAGTGCCCGCCTCGATTTCGGCATCCTCACCGTCCGGATCGTGGTGTCGAATGAACACAACGGCGATCCCCGTCAGACCAAGCGCAAGAACGCCTTTCAGGACCGTCTCGGGAGCCAGACCCGCGACGATGGATCCCACAATCGCCGCAGGAACTGAGACGATCGCAAGCAGCCGCACGATCCGCCAATCGATGGCTCCCGCTCGGGCGTGGGCGACCACACCCGACGAGAATCCGAAGACCTCGGTCGCTAGAGCCACACCAACCGCTGTCGCCGGTTCGAGCCCTACCACGATGACGAGCAAGGGCGAGAAGAAGGTCGCACCCCCGATCCCTGCGCCGTTCGCGACCGCGGCAATGACGATGGCAACGGGAAACAACCACCAGAATGTGAGATCCATTCTTTCTCGGCCTTTACCGCCAACTCCGCTCTCTTCAAGCGTGCTGAACCCTTGCTTCTTCCCTCGAATCGCCGCCGCGATGCAAAAAGAGGAACGGAAGCGTCCGCACTGTGTCAATCGCAGGCGGGCGCTGGCTGAGGAGTTGTTGCCTTACCAAAGACTTGTGCCTCACCAGATGGGAGAAACACCATGACCACGTTGGCACCCAACCAGTCCACAGGCTTCATCGCGCGACCCGGCAAGCTCATGCGTCTCATTGCTCTGGCCAAGGCCATGCTGGAGGAAGCACGGACGACGCCATGTGATGCGGCCGGCTGCGAGCAGTTCAAAGCGATCTACGAACGCACCATCGACGAACTCGACGGTGTGATCTCACCTGAGCTGCATGAGGAGATCACCGAACTCGCCATCCGCTTCGATAAGGCTGCGCCTTCTCCGTCGGCGTTGCGGATCGCCCAGGCGGAGCTCGTCGGCTGGCTCGACGGCCTGATGAGTGGAGTAGTGATCGCCGTGCAGGGCCAGCAGATCGAGGCCGAGGCGCAGGTGGCCGCGTTCCAGGAATCGGCTGCAGACGATCGTGTCATGCCGGGCCAATACCTCTGACAAGAGCAGCAACTCGCAGTCGGTCGTGATTCGTTGACGCCGCGGTTTGGGGTGTCACCCGCCGATCATCACCACGAAATTGTCGTCTCGGAATGTCTCAGTCCAACCGTCGCGCTCCAGAATCCTCACCAGCGGCCAACCCGACAAGCCGAGAACGGCATCGATATCGTGCTCCGCGAACAACTCCTCGTAGTCGCCGGCAACAGCCTCGAGGTACCTGCTGATGAATTCCTCTCCGAAGAGTTCGGCACGGTCGTCGAAGAACACCAACTCCTCCGGCCCGCCCTGCCAGATCCGATAACCACCCACGGCATCGGACTGAAACACGGTGCGACCGGCCACGGCGGCGACCGCCTCATCAGGCGGAAAGAGTTCGTCGTCGAGAGTGACGGGCCGCAGCACGAGGAATGCGAGATAGGTCGCGATCACTGCGAAAAGCATCGTCCATATGACGATCCTCGACGATGCCTTCGACTCGCGAATCGCCGGTATCCACGCCGTAGAAGCGAAGGGGATGACGACGATCGCTGCGGGGAAAACCGCCCGCCGCGACGTCATGCCGAAGAGCAAGAAGGGCACCACGACGATGAGATCGCGCAGCGTC
>JAUVPA010000144.1 GCA_030598905.1 Acidimicrobiia bacterium | reverse complement strand
GGCGCGGCTCTTGCGCATCGCTTCGAGAACGTAGCGGTCGCCAACGCTCGTCTCGATCACAGTGATGCCCAGTCGTTCCATTGCCTTGTGGAACCCGAGGTTGGACATGACCGTGACGACGACCGTGTCGTTCTTCAGCTTCTTCCGCTCCAGCTGCCACTGAGCAAAGATCGCCATGATCACGTCACCGTTGACAATGTCGCCGTCCTCATCCACGGCGATGAGCCGATCGGCATCTCCGTCGAACGCAAAGCCGATCCGCCCCTTCGAGAGCTCTGCCAGATGCTCCGGATGGGTCGCGCCGACGCCGCTGTTGATGTTCATGCCGTCGGGCTGGTCGTTGATCACCTCGATGGAAGCGCCCACCCGGTCGAACAGTGCGGGTGCGGCGGCGAACGCCGCACCGTTGGCGCAGTCCACGATGAACTCGAGCCCATGCATCGAGTATCGAACGGTCCTCGCCACCATGTCGACGTATCGATCGATGGCGTCATCCATCTGCGTCTGCAGTCCCACACTCGAGCCGATGGGACGGGGATACTCGTCTTTGGCGTAGTAGCGGCGTTCGATCGCCAACTCGTCGGCGTCGGAAAGTTTGGCTCCGTCGGAGCCGAAGAACTTGATCCCGTTGTCGGCAGCCGGATTGTGCGAGGCGCTGACCATGACCCCGTATGCGGCACCGGTATCCCGCGCGAGTCGTGACACCGCCCCGACCGGGATGATGCCTGCATCTACCGTGTCGATCCCGATGGAGTTGAACCCGGCTTCGAGCGCCGAGACCAACATCGGGCCGGACCGTCGTGTGTCACGTCCGATGAGCACATGACCTTCAACAAGTCGCTTCGCGGGGACGATTGGCTTGGCAGGGGCAATTGGATCCGCGGCAGCACGCGCCAGGTTGAAGGCGAGGTCGGGAGTCAGTTCCGAGTTCGCAAGCCCGCGCACACCATCGGTGCCGAACAGGTAGCGCTCATTGGCATCAGCCATGGGATATCAGGTGCTCACCGCGGCCGGGGACCACGGCCCGCTCTACCGCTTGGTGAACTGCGGAGCGCGACGAGCCTTGCGAAGGCCGTACTTCTTGCGCTCGACCCGGCGGCTGTCGCGGGTGAGCATGCCCGCTCGTTTGAGGTCGGTGCGCCGCTCCGGATCGATAGCAACGAGAGCTCTGGAGATGCCGAGACGGAGAGCATCCGACTGGCCCGTGAAGCCACCACCGCTGAGCGTCGCGTTCACGTCGTAGCGGCCCTCGGCTTCACTCACCTTGAAGGGCTCCTGGACGCGCAGCCGCAATGCGGCCTCCGGGAAGTAGCTCTCCAGGCTTCTGTCGTTGATCGTCAATGTGCCGGTCCCGGCATACAAGCGGACTCGGGCGACCGAACTCTTTCTTCGGCCGGTGGACTGCACCAAAGGCTTCGTCTCTGCCATCAGGCCTCAATCTTTCGGTAACCGAACTCGAGGGGCTCGGGACTCTGTGCTGCGTGAGGGTGTTCCGTGCCGGGATACACCTTCAGCTTCTTGATGGTTTGGCGACCCAACTTGTTCTTCGGAAGCATGCCACGTACCGCGGTCTCGATCAGCCGCTCCGGATAGAGATCTCGCATCCGCTCGAACGAGTCAGCGCGAAGACCGCCGGGATAACCCGAGTGGTGGTAGTACATCTTCTCCGTGCTCTTGCGACCCGTGATCTGCACCTTTTGGGCATTAACGACCACGACATAATCGCCGCCGTCGAAGTGTGGCGCGAACGTGGGCTTGTTCTTCCCCCGCAGCACCTTGGCGATCTCGGAGGCGAGTCTTCCCAGTGGGGCACCGGAAGCGTCCACGACATACCACGAACGGTCGATGTCGTCGGGTGTTGGCGAGAACGTCCTTTGTAGCTTCGGCTTCATGCATCCTCGACGGATCGATCTGGGCGAACAGAAACTTGCTCCCGATCGGGAGCAGAAGCCAGGCTAACAGTCGATAGTCATTAGTCGCTCGGCCGTGTTGTTCGTAGGTCATCCAGCCTCGCCATAATCCTTCTCTATGGTCATCACGATTCGTGACATCGAATCCGCACGCGAGCGCGGACGCAGCGTGGTCGTCGAGACCCCATTGCTGCCGTCGACCTCCTTCTCCCGGCTCAGCGGTGCCGACGTGTACTTCAAGGCAGAGAACCTGCAACGTACGGGTTCCTTCAAGATCCGCGGGGCGATGAACGCGCTCTCCCTCCTGCCAGACGGTGCTAAGGCTGGCGGCGTCGTCGCCGCATCGGCCGGCAACCACGCCCAGGGTGTTGCCTTGGCGGCTCGCGAGTTGGGCATTGGGGCAACAGTTTTCATGCCGGAGTCGGCTGCCATTCCCAAGATCGCCGCGACGAAGGCATATGGCGCCAATGTGCACCTGGCCGGCGCTCACCTCGCCGAGGCCGTCGACCATGCCCACCGGTTCGCGGACGCCGAAGGAGCAACCTTCATTCATCCCTACGACGACCCGGGCATCGTCGCCGGCCAGGGAACGATCGGCCTCGAGATCGCAGCACAACTGCCGAGTGTCGCCAACCTCATTGTCCCCGTCGGAGGCGGCGGCCTCATCTCGGGAACGGCGATCGCCGTGAGACAGGCTGCTCCGGATGTCCGCATCATCGGAGTACAGGCGGAGGCAGTGCCCACGTACGTCCTGGCGCGGGACAGCGGACGACCCGTAGAGATCGAAGGACGCGCAACGGTTTCCGACGGGATCGCAGTTTCGCGGCCCTCTGAGATGTGTTTCGACATCATCGAGGAGTTGGTCGACGATCTCGTCTTGATCGACGACGACCGCGCCACCGAGGCCGTCGCCCTTCTGCTGGAACGCGAAAAACTCCTCGTCGAGCCGTCCGGAGCCGTGTCGGCGGCCGCCCTCATGTCGGGGAAACTCGACCTTGCCGACGGACCGTCGGTAGCTGTGCTCTCGGGGGGCAACATCGACCTTCTCCTGCTCGACGACCTCGTGCGCCATGGCCTGGCTACCCGCGGCCGGTTCGCTGCCATGAGCGTGCTCGTACCCGACCTTCCCGGGAACCTGGCAGTGCTTCTCACCGAAATCGGCCGAGCCGGCGGAAATATTCTCAGCGTCGAGCACCACCGCGAGGAAATCGGAATCCCCTTCGGGAAGGTCGAGATCCGTCTGACCATGGAGACCCGGTCGGCGGAGCACTCCAACGCCATCGTCACGGCGCTGTCCGACTACGAGTTGGTGATCCACCCCGGTTCGACCAAGGGCGTCTCCGGGTAGCCGACTGCAACCAATGTCAAGCCGTGTGCCGGCGCCGCACCCTTGGCGGCCGACCGATCCCTCTTGGCAAGGATGGATGGCATCCGCGTCGCCTCAACACGGCCTCGGCCGATTTCCACCACGAGCGCAACAATGGATCGGACCATCTGATGACAGAACGACGTGGCCGCGATCGACAGTTCGAGTTCGTCCCCGATCGATCGCCACGCCGCCCACAACACACGGCGCGTTGTCGATTTCCCTTCAGCGTTGCGGCAGAGGCTGGCGAAGTCGTGCTCACCAACGAGGAAGGGTGTCGCCTCGTTCATCGCATCCACGTCCAGGGCGTGACCGACGTGCCACGTCGTTGCAGCCCGAAAGGGATCGCCCGCGACACGGTCGAGAATGCGGTAGGCATACATCCGACCCGTCGCCGAGAATCGAGCGCTGAACTCATCCGACACCTCGGAAACGGCCTGCACCACAATCTCGGGTCCGAGCTGGCGGTTCAAAGAAGACAGAACGCGGCTTTCGTCGAGTGGCTGAGACGTGAAACTGACGACCTGACCCGCGGCGTGAACTCCTGCATCGGTCCGCCCGGCAACGATCGTCTCGATCGGACCGGTGTGCTTGGACAGTGCATCCTCGAGCTCTCCCTGGACAGTGCGCACGTCGGGTTGGCGCGCGTATCCGTGAAAGTCTGTGCCCAGATAGGCGACGTCGAGACGGTAGGTCGGCACTAGATGATGAAGCCGCCACTGAAAATCGACGAGATGATCACCCAACCGACGATGCCGCCAAAGGCGGAGGCGCCCGACTTCACGAGATCGAGGTCCGAGATGTAGTGAATGCCGTAGGCCACGATGGCGAGAAACCACAACGATCCTGCAGCGAAGGCCAGGGTTCCCGACGAGATGAAGCGGCTCGTGAACAGCAAAAGAAGCAACGTCGGATAGGCGAAGCCCGTGATCCTGAGGTACGTCGCGTACGCACCGCCTCCTCGGAAGAGGAACTTCGCAACCGCATATGCAATTCCGGAGTAGGCCAGCCAGAAGACGAGCGCCTGCAACAAACCGGCGATCACAGCGCCGAGGCTCCCGACGAGACCGAGAAGCGAGTTGCCGCCACCGAGCATCAACAGGACCTGAGTGACCACGACGAGGACCAATCCATCTCCCGTCGCTCGGTCGTTGAAGTCCATCCAGACGAAGGCATCCCGGTCGAACCGGATCGCCCCCAGCAATCGCATCAGTGGTTCTCTCATCGGAGCGGAACGTTACTCAGATGAAGATCCTGAGCTTCTCCAACTCATGGAGCGTCTCGGCATCAGCACCGATGGCCTCCACCTCATCGAGCGAGATCCAACGGGCGTCGTATACCTCGGGAGCCGCGGACACGTTCCCAGTACGCGCCATATAGGCGAACTTGAGGTCGAAATGGCGGTGGGATGGCTCATCCTCCCGTGGCGGGATCGGGTGGTGGTTCAGACCAAAGAGACCGTCGACGAGAAGCTCGAGGTCGTATACGGCAGTCTCCTCCTCGATCTCGCGTCGTGCCGCGGACTCGACGGTCTCATCGTCCGGGTCGATGTGGCCTCCGGGCTGGAGCCACCGGTCGAGACGCCTGTGGTGCACCATCAGAAGAGCCGAGCTGTC
>JAUVPA010000126.1 GCA_030598905.1 Acidimicrobiia bacterium | reverse complement strand
GGTTAGCAGAACGACCTGCGAACCTCTCCTTCTTCGCCAGAGCGTTGGTAGGGAGATAGCAGCGGGACGTGCGACGAGCGTCTCCTTCTACACTCACATCAACGAAGCGGGAGAGACACATGCTGCGGCGATGGTGGAACTACCTCAAAGCGTGGTTCGGGGCGGCGTCCGACAAGGCGATGGATCCGGAGATCGAGATCCAGATGGCCATCGACGATGCCAAGAAGACAGACCAGGAACTGCGCAATCAAGCGGCCAAGGTGATCGCCCACACGACACAGCTCGAATCGAAGATCGAGAAGTCTGCCGACGGCGTCGGCGAGAGCCGCGAAATGGCGAAACAGGCGCTGATGAAGGCGGAAGAGTCCAAGGCATCCGGCGACAGCGCAGCGCAGCAGAAGTGGACACGAGCGGCACAGTCGCTCGCCATGAAGCTCCAGGCCGAGGAGAACAACCTCAATTCGCTGAAGGACCAATACGGCGTGGCGGTGTCTCAATCCGACAAGGCGAAGCAGGCGGTCCAATCGAACGCCATGAAGCTGCAAGAGCTCTCGGCCAAGCGCATGGAACTGCTCGGCTCGCTCCAACAAGCAAAGATGCAAGAGGCGGTAAACGCGGCCGTCGACTCGATGTCATCGACGATGAGTGACGCCAACCCGTCCCTCGACCAGGTCGAAGAGAAGATCGAAACTCGCAAGGCCACGGCGATGGCGAACGCCGAGTTGCGCGAGGCAACGCCTCAAGGAGCCGAGGCGGAGTTGCGCGAGGCGATCAATCTTGCCCAAGCCGACGCCAAGCTCGAAGAGCTCAAAGCCGAGCTAGGGATCACCACCACCGGTGACTCCATCCCGGCGCCGGAGACTTCCCCGACCGAGACCGGCGAGTTCCAGTAGCCCAGGCCGACCTGAGTAGTCAGATATCGGCCTGCCGACCACGACGTAAGGCCTTTCTTGCAGGACGGCCGATCGAATACACTCCCTCGCCGCAAGCCAGCGAGGAGGGGTGGGGACCGTGACCGCCACTCAGGCACCACCGGAACCCTCAGAGCAAAGCGCCCAGTGGAGGCCGAAGCCGAGTCACGCCCTCGGGACGATCGCCGTCCTCGTTGTCGCGGGGACACTCCTGCTGTGGTGGCTCGGGACTATCCCGGACGAACCTCACTTCGAGGTCGCTCGAGAGGTCTTCGGCAACATCCCGGCTCCCGTTGTCGCCGTCTTCTACGTCACGTTGGCCGCCTTCCTCGGAATCGCCGTTTGGCTCTTTGCCGTGCGCGCCAAGAGCTGGCAGCGAGGCGCGGGAGATGTCAGGACGGGGATGACGACGCAGCGCATCCATCAGCTGCGCCGGGGACTCACCATGCGCACCCTGCTCGAGGATCGCCGAGCCGGGATCATGCATGCCCTGATCTACTACGGCTTCCTTGTCCTCTTCCTGGGGACGGTCATCCTGGAGGTCGACCACCTGCTCCCCGCCAGCCTCAAGTTCCTACGCGGTCCCGTGTATCAGGGCTACTCGTTCGTTCTCGACCTCTTCGCGCTCGTTTTCCTAGCCGGGCTGGTGATCGCGGCGTATCGCCGATACATCGAGAAACCGTGGCGGCTGCGGTCGAAGACTCGGCCTGAGGATGGCTGGATCCTCCTCACCCTGATCGTCATCGGCGCCACCGGGCTGCTCACCGAGGCGGCACGAATCTCCTTTGAGGGAAGGCCCGGCTTCGAGGTGTGGAGCTTCGTCGGTTACCCCCTATCAGCACTGATTCCAGAGTCGACCGCGGCGGGCACTCATCAGATGTTGTGGATCGCTCACACCGTCGCCTTCGTGGTCTTCCTCGTGATCTTGCCGACGACGAAGCTGCGCCACATGTTGACCTCCCCGGTCAATATGGCGCTCTCGCCGCACGAGCGGCCCAAAGGGGCCATGCGGGAGATGCCGAACCTCATGGAAGCCACAGACATCGAGACAGTCGGTGCTTCGACCGTCGCTGAGTTCACGTGGAAACAGCTCTTCGACACCGAGGCCTGCACGGTATGCGGGCGATGCACATCGGTCTGTCCGGCCAACATCACAGGCAAGCCGCTCGATCCACGTGAAATCGTCCTCAAGCTCGGCGAGGTAGCAGCGGCGTCGGCCGAGGACCCGATCTCACCCCCGGTGAGTACGGACGGGGCGATCACCATCACGTCGGATCGCGTGTTCGAACGAATCACGGCCGAGGAGTTGTGGGCGTGTACGACGTGTCGGGCGTGTGACGAGATCTGCCCGGTCAACATCGAGATCCTCGACAAGATCCTGGACATGCGTCGCTACTTGTCGCTCATGGAGGCAGACTTTCCCAGCGAGCTCGGCAAGGCGTACGTCAGCTTGGAGAATTCATCGAACGTGTACGGCCTTGCACAGGCCAGCCGAGCCGACTGGACCTCCGAGCTGGATTTCGAGGTCAAGATGCTCGGGGAGCCCGGCGTCACGGCCGAGTACCTGTATTGGGTCGGATGCGCCGGGTCGTTCGACGACCGCAACAAGAAGGTCACCATCTCGACGGCACGACTGCTTCACAACGCCGGCGTCGATTTCGCCATCCTCGGACCGGGCGAGCTGTGTACCGGAGACCCGGCTCGGCGCACCGGCAACGAGTACGTGTTTCAGGGGCTTGCCCTGCAGAATATCGAGACCCTGAACGATCTCGGAGTGACGAAGATCGTCACCCAGTGTCCCCACTGCTTCAACACACTCGGAAACGAATACCCACAATTCGGCGGTGAATACGACGTCATCCACCATTCCGAGCTGCTGATGCGCCTGGTCGATGATGGACGAATCGAGCCGACGTCGAGCGAGCAGAAGATCACCTTTCATGACCCGTGTTACCTCGGGCGACACAACGACGTCTTCATGGCTCCACGCGCCGTTGTGGACTCGGTCGGAGATCGTGTCGAGATGCAGCGAAACGGAACCAAGTCGTTCTGCTGTGGGGCCGGTGGCGGCAAGATGTGGTTCGAGGAGCACACCGGCAACAAGGTGAATATCGAGCGAACGACGGAGGCAGTGGCGACCGGCGCCGACGTTGTCGCCACGGGGTGTCCGTTCTGTTTCATCATGATCGACGACGGGGTCAAGGAGCTGGGCCGTGACGACGACATCGCCGTGATGGACATCGCCATGCTCTTGGACCGGCCCTGAGGACGCGTCTGGCGTACGGCAGACCGATATATCGGTCTGCCGTACGCCAGACGCGGAGATGTCGCCTCAACAACCGCGGTTGGTGTGCCGATATACGCCAGCGATGACTTGTTCACGGTGTGGCGCTGCCGATCCCGACGCAATCCGAGGCGATCGAGCCCTCTGTTCCACTTGCGCGGAACGAGAAGACTGGAGTGCGATCATCGAGATCGCCCAAGCGACACCCGAACGCCTCACCCTCGACATGAACGCAGATCTGCAGCCGCCCACAGTCGAGGCTGTACCCGCCGACCCCTTCGCTTAACGCTTCACGGAGGCCACCAAGGCCGAGTTGGCGGCGTGGAATCCGCACATCCCGTGGACACCAGCACCAGGCGGCGTAGACGACGAGCACAGGTACACGCCCGGAATGCCCGTTGAGTAAGGATCCGTCGACAGCCGCGGCCGGAACACAGATTGCAGTCCGCTTTGTGATCCCCCGGAGATGTCGCCGCCGATGTAATTCGGATTGTGGGCGTGGACGGCGGCACTGTTCATCACGTGCCGGTCGAGCACCAGGTCGCGGAATCCGGGAGCGAAACGCTCGATTTGGGTATCTATCCGCTCGGTCATGTCGACGTCCGATCCCGTCGGGACGTGGCAATACGCCCAGAGGGTGTGTTTGCCCTCGGGCGCTCGGGTGTCGTCGAAGAGGCTCTGTTGAGCCACCAACACGAAGGGCCGCTCTGGGTGCTCTCCGCGGCCGACGGCGCCTTCGGCGTCGGTGATCTCGTCCAGCGTGCCGCCTACGTGGACCGTCCCCGCCGATCGGCACTCCTCGGCGGTCCATGGGACGGGCCCGTCGAGTGCGTAGTCCACCTTGAAGATGCCTGGGCCGTAGCGGAACCTTCGGTACGAGCGCTCCACGCGGGTCGGCAGCCCGCTCGGGCTCATGGAAAGGAATTGGCGGGGGGTGACGTCAAGAAGGGCCAGGTCGGTGTCGATTGCCGACAGAGCGTCGATCCAGCGGCCGGTCTCGACCGATCCACCGAGCTCTTCGACGAGATAGCTGCGCAGCGCGGTGGCGATCCGGTCCGATCCCTCCGCCGGGAAGGGCCATCCGACGATGTGAGCCGTGGCCGCCAATACAACACCGAACGATGCTGTCAGCGGCCTCGTGAGCGGAACGATGGAGTGTGCTGCCAAACCGGCGAAGAGCGCTTGGCCGCGCGGCGTCTTGAACGCTCGTCGTGCCAGGGGAGCCGCCGGTGCTGTTGCCGGAAGGCCGAAGCGGGCGAGCGTGAACGGGTTGCGGGGGATGGTCAAGAGCGGAGCCATGACGGCGTCTGAAATCACCTGCCAGTTGTCGACGGCGTGTCCGACGAGGCGTCGGTAGGCGCCCGCATCCACACCCAGGGCATCGGCTGTGGCATCGAACGATCGCTCCACGTGTCCGGCACTTCCGTCGTCGAGCGGGTGGGCCACTGCGAAGGGCGGCTCGATCCAGCGAACACCATGTTCGGTGAGAGGCACACCGGCGAAGAACGTTGATGCCATCGCCAGGGGGTGGATCGCAGAGCAGACGTCGTGGCGGAAGCCAGGCAACGTGAGCTCTGCCGTCCGAGTTCCACCGCCGATCGTTTCGGCACCCTCGATGACCCTCACGTCGATTCCGGATCGGGCGAGTGTGATGGCCGCGGCGAGCCCATTGGGGCCCGAGCCGACCACGGTGGCGTTGGTGGCTACCACTCGGTCAGCTTCCAGATCTCGGGTCGGTAGGCCTCATCGCCCGTGCCGATATCTGCGAAGAGAGCGGCCGATGACTTCAGCTCAGCCAGGGCGTCTTCCTGACGGCCGGCAGCGTGGAGAAGGTCGGCGAGGTTGCTCCTCGCCGCGGCTTCCCGGTGGTGGTCACCGATCGTCGTACAGATGTCGACGGCCTCCTCCGCAAACGGCAGGCCCGCCTCGGCCCGGCCGATGGTCTTGTGGGTGACGGCGAGGTTGTTGAGTGCACCGGCTCGCAATGCCGGGTTCTCGGAACCAACAAGATCGAGACTCGCCTCGTGGTGGCGTCGAGCCGAGTCCGAGTCGACGGGGCGCTCGATGACACCCAGGACGTTGTGTGCTTCGGCGAGCGCCAGTCGATTGTCGCCGAGCGTGGCAGCTTCGAGCGCCTGGCGAGCCAGCTCGAGTGCCTGCTCCTCGTCGCCGCTTCGATGTGCGGTCCACGCCCAGGCAGTCAACCCGCGCGACCGTTCGAGCGGGTCGTCTCCGGCCGCGTCC
>JAUVPA010000119.1 GCA_030598905.1 Acidimicrobiia bacterium | reverse complement strand
TCGTAGAGCGGATAGTCGAGGGTGTTGACGGGTGGCTTGTCGATTGTGACAACGGCCACCGCCCCGACGAGCTCGACGCCGAGGTACTCCATCGATTCAGCGATGGCGGTTGAAGTCGAAGACCTTCAACGCTGTGTCGCGGAGCAGCTTCTCCTTCGCTTCGGGTTTGAGGCCCAGTGCTTCGATCTGCGACAAGCTCTCGTCGTGTTGAATCAACGGATAGTCGGTGCCCCACATCACCTTTCCCTGACCGCGCGAGTTGAGGAAGTGCACCATTTTGGGATCCCAATACTTGGGAGCGTGCCCGCTCATGGCGACGTAGACGTTGGGGTGCTTCCATGCCATGGCGATCATCGTGTCGATCCACGGCCATGCCTGGTGCGCTCCAACCAGCTTGAGCTCCGGGAAGTAGATCGCCACGTCGTCCAAGAGGAGGGGATGACCGTGTTTCGAGGGCATGAACTCGGCGGAGTGGCCTGTCTGGAACTCCACCGGAACGTCGAGTTCGGCGCATTTGGCGTAAAAGGGATAAAACCGAGCGTCGTTGATCGGCGTATCGAACCCGAACGGGTGCACGTGGCCGCCGATGAAGCCGTATTGGGTGACGGCGAGTTCCAGCTCCTTCACGCCCTTCATGCCCGAATGGGGATCGATTCCAAAGAGGCCCGAGACCCGGTCCGGATGTTTCTCGATCACCTGAGCAACGCTCTGCCACGGTACTGACACGAGCTCGCGATCTCGATAGAGGTACTGTTTGAGCGCGGGACAGATCACCCGCTCGACCCCGTGCTCGTCCATCCGATCGACGAACTCCTGCGGTTCATACCCGACCATGAGATCGTGTCGCCCCCACTGGTCGCCCATCATGAACGACACTTCGGGATTCTCGGTGAAGACGATGCGGATGCCTTCGTCTGTGAAGAAGTTGCACCAGACGTCGATTGCACCGCTCATCGTTGTTCCTCCCTGGATTCTTCGTTCGCTCGAACGTCAATCAGCTTTTGTTTGTGTGCCGTGCGCGGCAGGGAGCCGGCCGGGACGAGTGTGATCTCTGGCCGCACGGTGAGCCTCTGATGCATGGCGTTCGCCAGGCGAGCCTTCAGGTCCGCGGCAGCATCCGCGTCGAGTGCGGTTCCCTGTTCGACCTCGAGACGCAGCGGAGGAGTGACACGCGGTGGCGGGCCATCGAGCACGATGCGCACCTCGCCCGTCACCTCGGGGACAAAGCCGTTGATGAGGTTCTTGACGGCAGCCGGGTAGAGCTTGACGCCCTTGATGATGAGCAGATCGTCAACGCGGCCGAGGACCTTGATCCTGAGGCCTTCCGGTCCCTCGGGAGGTGCCGATGTCAGCACTTGATAGACGTCGCCGACCGAGTAGCGCAGTGGCGGTGCCCCCTGCCACTCCAGCGAAGTCTTCACCCGCTCCCCGATCGCACCATCCACCGGCTCGACGGCTTCCTTCGTGACCGGGTCGACGAGTTGATCGCTGACGGAGAAGTCGTCACCCAACACGTACATCCCCTGGTATTCCGCGGCGGCCGATGAGGCCATCATGATCCCGTGAGCGCCTCCGAGCACATCGATTACTCGGGCGTTCCAGCCTGACTCGAGTTTGGAGCGCACCTCGCGAAGGCCGGCGCCGGGTTCGCCGGCGCACAGAATCAATTCGACTCCGAGATCGGCAGCCTCTCGTCCCAACACGTCAGGTGCTCGTTCGATGAGGTGCTCCGCATAGCTCGGAGTGCAAGCCAACACCCGCGGTGTCGTGGTGGCAATCATGCGGAGGAGCTTCTCGCTGCCGGCTTCGGCGCCGACGGGAATCACGGTGGCGCCGAACAGCTCGAGCGCGCGAACCAAGGGGATCCCTGCGAGGTACATCGACAGGCCAAAACCTTGGATGACGACGTCTCCGGGTCGGACACCGACGAATCGAGCCGCCCGTTGCCACAGCTGGTTCGTGATCTCCACGTCTCGTGCGGTGAATGGATACAACGCCGGGGTTCCGGTCGTTCCCGAGGTCGAGCTGACAGAGACGATGTCGGCAGGATCGGCGCAGAGAAATGTGGAGTAGGGATGGCCGTGTCGCGCCAGGGAGATCTCTTGAGCGCGGCGGTGAATGTCCGGTGTCACGAAGATCGGGAGTCGGTTGAGGTCCTCGATGGTCCGGATGGTTGAAGGATCGATGTCGGCCTCGTCGAAACGGTCGCGATAGAACTGGCTGCGCAGGCAGTATTGGATCTGTCGCACCAACTTGTCATCGCGCAGCTGCGGTTCGATGGCAGGCGTGGCAAACGCCGTCGTGCTCACAGCTTGCGCCGATCGTCGATCACGGCGACGTCGGGACCGAGCGCCCCCGGAGCCAGGAGCTCGATGTCACAGGTGAGCCGAATACCGTCTTTGAGCCCGGCACGAACCTTTTCGGTCAGCCGTTGCGGGTCGTTGGTGCCCGAGTTGTTCTCGACGCGAACCACAAGGGTGTCCTGATTGCCGGGACGGTCGATGACGAGCTGAAAGGGTCCGAGGCCTCCGATCCCGTCCAGGACACGTCCGACCTGTTCCGGCACGACGAACAAACCCTTCACCCGGACAATGTCCCCGGCCCGGCCCAGGATCCTGCCCATGCGCGGCATTGTTCGCCCTGTCGGCCCGGCCTCGTAGCTGAGGCCTGTGGTGATGTCACCGGTGAAGTAGCGGATCATGGGGTTGGCACGTCGGCGCGTGTCGGTGACGACCAGGACGCCCGGCTCGCCGGGGGCGACGGGCCGGTGTGTGTCGGCATCGACGACTTCGACGATGAACTCGGGGTTGAGATGCATCCCGCTGCCGTCCTCGGCTTCTGCGGCAACGAACGGCACCTCGCTGCCGCCGTAGATCTCCCTGACGGCCATCCCGCCCCAGAAGGCGGTCATCCGCTCTTTGGCGTCGGCCGTTCTCTGTTCTCCGCTGATGGTGCATACCCTGAGGTCGAGATCCGTTGTCGGGTCGATTCCCCGTTGGCGCACATGGTCGGCGAGTTCGTCGAGGAACGTCGGGAATGCGAAGAGTCCCGTCACCTTGCTCCAGAGCCACGTGTCGACGTGCTGCTGGGACATCCCGATCCCGCCGGGAATGACGGCGCAGCCAATGGACCGGTACGAATCGTCCATGATCGTTCCGGCGATGACCCAGTGGTACATGATCGTGACATCGACCACGTCGCTTGCGCGGAAGCCGTTCGTATAGAAGCACCAGGCCCCGTCGTCGACGGCATGGTCGAGGTCCTCGCGGGTGAAGTACGTCGTTTGTGGGCCTGGTCCCACGTATTGGCGGATGATCTCCCCGGGCGCGACGCCGATCATCGAGCCATAGGGAGGGTTGGCAGCTTGATCCGCGATGATGTCTTGTTTGGTGACGACCGGAAGGCCGGGCAGGGCTGCGGGATCCGACAGCAAAGACGGGTCGACTCCGGCTTCGTCGAACCGCTTGCGGTAGAACTGAGAGGTTCGATAGACCCGTTCCGCATGATCGGCAAACGAGGCGAATTGACGGGCAATCCGCTCATCTGGGGCGATGCTCTCTGCTTCACCCTTCCAGTAGCGCTCCACGTGAGCCTCCAGGCTGCGGAAGCTACCAGTCTACCTACCAAACGTTTGGTTGGCGATGGGCGAAGATGGATTCAGGGGCGGTCGAGGAAGTCGGCGGCCCGTTTCCGATGTTCTTCCGTGGTGAAGAGAAGGGCGGTGGCCTCTATCGATTCCGCTTGGCCGGGAGCGCTTTGATCGCGGTTGATGAACTGCTTGGCAAGGCGGACGGCATGGTCGGCGTTGTCTCGGATCTGCTCGCCGAGCGCCAGCGCTCTCGGCATGAGTTGATCGGGTTCGTGCACTTCCTCGACCAGGCCGATCCTGCGGGCGGTTTCGGCGTCGATGTCTTCGCCCGTCATAGCGAGCCGGCGGGTCCAACGGCGACCAATGACCTGGGGGCCGCGGATGATCCCGTACCCGGGCATGAGCCCAATCGTGACTTCCTTGAAGGCAAAGCGGGCTGCGGTGGAGGCGAAGGCCAGGTCGCAGGCGAGTGTGATCTCGGTCCCCCCGCCGTAGGCAATGCCGTTGACGGCTCCGATCACGGGAATCTCGGCGCGCTCGACCGAATGGAACGCGTCGTATACGAGCCGGAGATGGCGGCGCGTCTTGGTGACATCGCCGAGTTCGATGAAGGTGGCAATGTCCCCCCCGGCTGAGAATGCGCTCCCAGAGCCGGTCAGGACACAAACGGCTGCCTCGTGTGTCGTGACGATCTCGTCGAGAGCTCGAGGAAGCTCCCGGAAGAATGTCGCGTCCATCGCGTTCAGCTTGTCTGGTCGTGCCATCGTGAGCACGGCAACGCCGTCGCGCGGCAGTTCGATCGTGAGGCGTTCGAAGCTCAGAAGGGGCCTCCTGGGGCGGGCTATGGTAATCCGCCAACCAACCGTTTGTTTGGGGCCATGACCGCCGTCGTCACCATGGAGGAGGCGGTCGCCGCCGTACCTTCCGGTGCTGTTCTGGGAATCGGCGGCGTTCTGCTGAAACGAAAACCGATTGCCTTCCTTGCTGCTCTTGGCGCCGCAGGGGTGAGAGACCTCAAAGCCGTCTGCTTTCTCGCTTCACTCGGCATAGAGGTTCTCGCGGCCCATGACGCCCTCTCTCGGGTGGCGACCGGTTACGTCGGCTTCGAACAGCTCGGGCCCGCCCCGGCGTATCAACAAGCCGTGGCCGCCGGCCGGATCGAAGTAGCCGAGTACACAGAATTTCTCTTCGTTGCCGGTTTGCGGGCAGCGATGGCCGGATTGCCCTTCATGCCGACGAAGGGTGGTGCCGGATCCGACGTGCTCGAGGAGCTGGGCTTCGCCGAGATCGAGGATCCCTATGGCGGCCCACCAGTGATTGCGGTGCCGGCACTGCGGCCCGATTTCGCGGTCATCCACGCCGAAGCGGCAGATGAGCGTGGCAACGTTCTCGGTCCCACGTCACCCGACTTCCTCTACGACTACGACGCCACCATCGCTCGCGCCGCCGGGCGAGCGATCGTCACGGTGGAACAGGTCGTGGACTCGACGGTCCTCGCTCGTGACCCCAGACCGGCACTGCTGTATGGCTATGAGGTCGACTACGTGGTCGAAGCGCCTGGAGGAGGTCGTCCGGGCGCCATGCCGAGCGCTTATCCCGCCGATGTGGAGGGGATTCGTGTTTATCTCGCCGATGTTCGCAGCGGGATGGGGCCGTTGGATGCGATCGGCACACTGGTATGAGCACGGTCACCCTCGATGAGCGCATGGTGTGGGCGCTTGCCCTGCAAGCGCGATCGGAGGATGTCCTTGTTGTCGGCGTGGCCACGCCCGTGGCGCTCGCTGCCGCACTGCTGGCGAGAGAAACCACGGCTCCCGGGCTCACGATCATCGTTGCCGCGACGGTCGACCCTCCGCTGCACGACATCGCGGGTCCGATGATCGACGCCTCCCGCCTGGACACCATGGGTGTCGGAACACTCAGCCAAGCCGAGATCCTCGATCAGATCCAGCAAGGGAAGTTCACCCTGCAGTTCGTGAGCCCGGCTGAAGTCGATCGGTGGGCCAGGCTGAACACGAGCCGCGTTCGCGCTTCCGACGGTTCACTGCGGCGGTTGCCGGGTGGCCTTGCAACCGGCGACATTGCGGTCTTGATGGGTCGGCTTGTCGCCTATCGGGCGCAGCACTCGCCGCGGTTTCTCCCCGCAGAGGTGGCGTTCGTGACGGGTGCAGGTCACGATGGCGAACCGACGTGGAGACATGATCGCGGTCTACCCGGCTCGGGGGTACAGACGGTGGTCACCGACCAAGCAGTCCTCCAGTGGGACGAGGA
>JAUVPA010000131.1 GCA_030598905.1 Acidimicrobiia bacterium | reverse complement strand
CCTTCAGGGGTGATACGAGCGTTACGGTTCACGAGATCCTCCTTTTGGTCGTTGGTGCGTGCAAACACCACACAACCAGGGAGGCTCAACTCATCCCAGTGTCAACAACCTCCATGCTCATCACACCTAGGGATCGACCAATTGAGCCGAGTCGGCTTCGATCCGCTCCACGAGATGGGGATCGACCGGTGTGTCGTCGGGTCCGGCGTCCAGGTATGCCCCGTCCCAGTCGGGGCCGTCACGCCTCCTCCTGCGTGCCCCCGATTCGACGCCAGAGGAGCCGATTCACCGCCGTCCGCCCGGCCTCGGTCGGCTCGGGAGGTGTGGAGAGGAGGAGGTTTCGACCACCATCGCCGTCTGGCTGCCATGTGATGTGGCGCAGCTGCTCACCCCCCACCCAGTTGGGGAAGAGGCTCACTTCAACGTCGTGGATAACGGTGTCCCCGTCTATTCGGTACGAGCCGGCGTAGGACTGGAAGGTCGAGGCAAGGCGTGCTCGTTCCCGAGCCGTTGCCGCATTGATCGTCTTGGCTGTTGTAGGCACCCGGGCTCGTTTCATCAGGCTTGCACACATGCGACCGTCGTCTGTGTAGGTGAGCAGACCAGTCGCGTCGCCGTTGTACGGCCGATACGTCTTGTCGCCGTCAACCTGGAAGGTCCAGTCGACGAGGCGCCAGGTACCGACGAGATCGTGCATGGCGCGGACGTTAGACGCCTCTCCGCTCGTGGGTTCCCCGTTCTTGCGTAAACACCCGGCGTATGTCGCCGCGGATTTACGCAAGAACTAAGAATGTCTATTCGGCGGCGGCTTCTGTCTGTGCCTGTTCAGGGTTGGCGATCAGGCTGAGCACACCGCCGATGGCGACGAGGCCGGTTCCGATGATCAGGATCAGGAACCCGAAACCGGGCGCAACGTCGAACGCCACCGGTATTGCTCCCCCTCCGGCCGCCTGTGCAAAGGCATCGCGCAAGGCATCTGCTTTGTCGACCGTGTCGACCAGCTTGATGATGGCGTAGATGAGGAATGCCACGCCTGCCAGCGTCGTGATCGCTCCCGAAACGCGGTCCTCCGGCTCCTTGATCGGCGGCCGCAACGCCAGCACCACGATCACGACTATCAGCACGACAGCCAGAACCTGTGCCCAGGTGTCGAGCCCTCCCCAGATGGTGGGGACGCCATCCGGAAACGCCGGATTTGCCTGATGCAGGGCGGGAAGGAGTTCCTCACCCTCGGTTCTGAGTCCCGGCATGAACAGGCCAACAACACCCACGGCGGCACCAACGAGCGCCAACAACCGTCCGACATGCATGAGGCCTCCCTTCTCCCTGGCCGCAAGGCTATCCGTTCGGGGGCCTGCGACTCAAGTGGTCTCCACGCTCAGCCGGGAAATCAGTTCTGCGTCCGTCTCGAAGGCAAGATCGGGGAGGGCGTCCAATGAGAAGAAACCGGCTTCGACGGCATCGTCTCCGGGGCGCAGAGATCCCCCGGTGACGGTGGCGAGGAACCAGACGCAAACACTCACCTTGGACGGATCGTGGAAGTTGGTTGCGACAAAAACCGGCTCTCCGATGTCGGCCTCGAGCCCGGTTTCCTCGGTGAGTTCACGTGCCGCGGCATCGCGTATGTCTTCGCCGTAGTCGACGTAGCCGGCCGGCATCGACCAGAAGCCGGCTCTTGTGGCTTTGCCGCCACGTTTGACCATGAGGAGCCTTCCCTCGTCGTCCCGCACGACAACGGCGGCCCCAATCGGCGGGTTGCGGAAGTGAATGAAGTCACACTCCGGGCACCGCATCCTGGCTACCGATTCGATCTGCTCCCCGACCAATTCGGCGCGACAGTGAGGGCAGTAGGTGTATTCACCGGGCCAGTGGGTGTGGGGCATGAGCAATCAAGTGTCGGGTGTCGGGTATCAGAACCTACCCGGGGCTTCTAGCCTCGACGGCGTGTTTGATGATGACGATCTCGTGGGGATCTTGCTCACGGAGCAGCGGTCTGTTGCCGACGAGGCGTGGGGACGACTCGCCGAAGCCGACATTCCGGCGTCCGTCGTGACGGAACCGGGCATCATGGGTGCCTATCAACTCACCGTCCAGGTCGCTCGGAGAGACCTGGAGAAGGCGCAGGCGCTGCTCGGTGATCTTGCTGCCGGTTGAGCACGTCAGTGGCTGTGGTCGTGAGCCTCCGCAGGCTCGGGCTCCTCGATCTGCTTT
This sequence comes from Acidimicrobiia bacterium, assembly GCA_030598905.1. Lineage (GTDB taxonomy): Bacteria > Actinomycetota > Acidimicrobiia > Spongiisociales > UBA5794 > JAUVPA01. The sequence continues at coordinate 3,013 of JAUVPA010000131.1, read as the reverse complement.
CGCACCTCGTCCATGTCGAGATCGTTGATCTGTCCGACGAGATCCGTCAGCGCATTCTCGGGCAGCGCACCCGGCTGAGAGAAGACGCCGATCTTCTCCTTGAAGACCATCAGCGTCGGGATCGAACGGATGCTGAAATACCCGGCAAGCTCGTGTTCGGCCTCGGTGTCCACCTTGGCGAACACGATGTCGGGATGTTCCTCAGACACCTTTTCGTAGACGGGAGCGAAAGAGCGGCACGGTCCGCACCATGCGGCCCAGAAGTCGACAAGAACGATGTCGTTGTTGAGAACGGTGTCCTCGAAGGTGTCTTTGGTGAGTTCGATCGTTGGCATGATGCTCCGGGATTGACGGATTCGCACTTCTGCAACGCGAAACCCCTTCGTACACTTCCCGATCGTGGATCCCGTCGTCGTCCTCGAGGGTATCGGCGTGCGCATTGGTGGTGACACCATCCTGCGCGACGTCGAGCTCGAACTCGCCCGTGGAGAGACTCTCGGGCTTTTCGGTGCCAACGGCGCCGGCAAGACGACGTTGTTGCGCTTGATGGCCACTCTGCTTGCACCGTCCCATGGCGGTGGGACGGTTGTTGGTGTCGACATCGCCGGCAACGACTACACGAGCGCTCGGCCATCGATCGGCTACGTGGGGCACACACCGGGCCTCTATGGCGAGCTGACTTTGCGAGAGAACATCCGGTTCTCTGCTTCGATCGCGGGGATCGGCGAAGCGGAGGCCGACGCCGCACTCGGGGCCGTAGGTCTGGCAGGAGCTGCCGACCGCCGGGTGGAGGCGACATCGCACGGTATGCAACGCAGGGCCGAATTTGCGCTTCAGCTGGCTCGAAAGCCCCGACTCTTGTTGCTCGACGAGCCGCACTCGGCTCTCGACGCTGCTGCCGTCGATCTGGTCGAGTCGCTCGTTGAGCGGACGACTGCCGTCGGAGGGGCGGCCGTCCTCGTTTCACACGATCGCGAGCGGGTGGCTGCGGCAGCCGATCGAACGGTGGAGTTGAAATCGGGGACGCTGGTATGACGGTGTCGATGTGGTCACAGGCGCGGTCCGTAGCTCGGCGCGATCTCATCCGCGAGCGCAGACGGGGAGAGGTTCTTTGGATCACAGTCCCGTTTGGTGCGATCGCTCTGCTCATGTTTCCGCTGGCGATCGGCACCGATGCCCGCCTTCTCGAACAGATCGGCCCGGGCGTCTTCTGGGTGATCGTGATGCTGTTCGGGATCCTGATCTCGATAAGGCAGGCAGCGACGGAAACGACGGCGCAGCGTGATGCTCTCGCCCTACTCGGCCTCGACCCGGCGGCGGGCTTCGCGGGACGTTCGATTTCTGCTGCAGCACTCCTCTTTGTCTTCGAGGTCGTCGTTGGGGCCGTGGCGTTTGTTCTGTACGACATTCCGCTGATCGGCATTCCGTGGCTCTTTGTGATCCTTCCCCTTGTCGCACTCGGCCTGGGCATGCTCGGATCGATTGCGGCAGGCGTCGTTGCCGCCGGTCATTCCGGTGCAGGGCTGGTGCCGTTCCTCGTTGCCCCGCTGTCCGTGCCTCTCCTGCTGGCAGCGACGCAGGCCTTTGAGGGCTTGCGGCTCGGTCGTCCTATCCTCAACTGGGTTCTGCTGATGGTGATCATCGTTCTCGTTCTCGCCGTCATCGGGACGCTCACCGCCCGGCCGCTCCAGGAGAGCCGATGAGTCCGGCGATTGACACTCAAACCAAGCGTTGGCCTTGGCCGGCCGCCGCGATCGCGCTCGCCGTCCCGCTCGCTTTTGTGGTTGTGTCGCCGGCCGACACCGTCCAGGGGAACCTGGTTCGAATCATGTATGTCCACGTACCTGCAGCCTGGCTTGCCTATCTCGCCTTCATCGTGACCATGGTGGGTAGCGTCGCCTATCTGGTCTCGAAGGGCATGCGGTGGGATCGAATCGCCGCAGCTTCGGCGGAGGTCGGCGTCTACTTCACGGGTCTCACACTCGTCCTCGGCATGATCTGGGGAAAACCAACGTGGGGTGTGTGGTGGACGTGGGACGCCCGGCTGACCCTGACGGCCATCATGTTCTTCGTCTACCTCGGCTATCTGGCTCTGCGCCGAACGTCGACCGACGGACGCAGCCGCGCCCAGCGTTCCGCAGTTCTCGGCGTCCTCGGCGTGGTCATGATCCCCCTCGTCCACTTCTCCGTGACGTGGTGGAGGACGCTGCACCAGCCGCCCACGATCATCCGACCCGATGGGCCACAGATCGACGACCCGTTGATGCTCGCTGCATTGCTGGTCGGTGTCGCCGGATTCACCGTGGTGTACGCGGCTCTCGTGTCGAAGCGCATGGAACTGGCCAGGGTGGAGGACGCCATCGTCCGGGCCGAATCGACGGCTGATCTCCCGGTGGCCGGGGAGGCCGTGACGGCACCAAACCTGGCGCGCGGGCAGGGTGAGTCGGCATGACCGAGTGGGGATGGGTCGCCCTGGCTTACGCAGTGACGTACCTTTCGCTTGGCGGTTTCGCGTGGACGATCGCGTACCGCCTTCGACGAGCCAGGAGGCGGCTCGAGGAGCTGTCGTGAGCCGCTACTGGAAGTTTGTGATTCCTACCGTCGCGGTGATTGCCGCGTCGACGTTCCTTCTCTTCAACCTCAACAGCAGCCTCGTCTACTTCCACACACCGACGGAGATCGTGGAGCAGGAAGCGACGGGCGAGCGGCAGCGTCTCGGGGGTCAGGTCGTGGCCGGCTCGGCGACGAACACGACAGAGGGCGTCAGCTTCATCGTCACCGACGGACGCGTGGTCGTCGAGGTCACTCATGTCGGCGCGCCGCCACAGCTGTTCCAAGAAGGCATCGGTGTCGTCGTTGAAGGTGTGTGGGACGGCGACCGCTTTCACTCCGACACGATGTTGGTGAAACACGATGAGGAGTACCGCAGCGACGACGGCGTGTACGACCCCGACCATGCCACCCAAGACGCGTGATCGCCGCCACCGGATACGCCGGAATCGTTCTTGCCCTG
>JAUVPA010000112.1 GCA_030598905.1 Acidimicrobiia bacterium | reverse complement strand
TCGAAGACCTCACTCTGGCTGAGTCGGCCCTCCTGGCAGGGCTCATCCAGGCGCCGTCGCGCACGGATCCTCACCTTCATCCCGACGCCGCGGCATCACGAAGAGATCTCGTGCTGAGGAAACTCGTGGATTTGGGCTGGATCACAGCCGATGAACGCGACCAGGCAGCGGCTGAGGTGCCACTTCTGGTGCCACGCACCGACATCGGTAAGGCCCGCTACCCGTATTTTGTGTCTGAGGTCCAGCGCAGATTGCTCGACGAGCCGTCGCTCGGCGCCACCGCACAGGATCGTTACAACTCCGTCTTCCGCGGAGGCCTTCGTGTTCACACCACGCTCGATCCGCGCGTGCAGGACGCCGCCGAGGCTGCGGTCAGGTCGGTCATCCCCGAAGGAGGCCCATACACGGCAATGACGGCGATCGACCCGAGAAACGGGCACGTCCTCGCCCTGATCGGAGGTCGGGACTTCTACGACCCAGACGATCCTGTTGCCAAGTTCAACCTCGCAACGCAGGGAAGACGCCAACCCGGTTCGGCCTTCAAACCTTTTGTTCTTGCAGCGGCGCTCGAGAGGGGCATCCAACTCGACAGTGTGTTCGACGGCGGCGAGGACGTGACGATCGTGACGACGTCCGGCGACTGGTTTGTCGAGAACTACAACGGTGCCAACTTTCCCCCCCTCACCGTCACCGAGGCGACGGTGTACTCGGTCAACGTCGTATATGCGCGGCTCGTCGATCTGGTCGGACCTGCGGCTGTCGAGCGGATCGCCGAAGAGGCGGGTATCACGACCGATCTGCAGCCATACCACGCCATCGCTCTCGGCGGCCAGGCGGTGTCCGTGCTCGACCTGACGTCGGCCTACGGTACGTTCGCCAATGCCGGGAGCCACGTCGATCCGGTATTTGTCGTAGAGATCGAGGATTCTGCAGGCGTCAACCTCTACAACGCCGTCTCCGCATCTGCCGAAGTGCTGTCGACGAACGTGTCCGACCAGGTGACGGCGGCCCTCACCGAAGTCGTGAGACGTGGCACCGGCCAACAGGCGCGCATCGGACGGACGACGGCCGGAAAGACGGGAACCTCACAGGACCACGTCGACGCTTGGTTCGTTGGCTACACACCGGAGCTCGTTGCCGGCGTGTGGCTTGGTTTCCCGGAGGGGGCGATCCCCATGGAGTCGCCACGCACCCCCTTCTCGGTCACAGGTGGAACGTGGCCGGCGAACATCTGGGCTCGTTTCGCGTCTGAGGCACTCGAGGGAGTCCCCTACGGGGAACTCGCAACAGTGAACACTGATGCATACGTCGAGGTGGCCGTCGATACGTCCACCGGATTCCTGGCAGGCCCGCTGTGTCCGCGTGAGCACGTTCACGGCCTCCGGATGCCGCTCGGTTCGGCGCCATCGATCATCTGCCCCATCCACAATCCGAACGGCCTCGGAGATGCTCTCGACGCCTCAGTTGCGCCCAACCTGGTCGGGCTGGATCTCCCGGGAGCAGTGTCGATACTCACGCGCCTCGGCCACGCGGCGAGTGTCAAGTGGGCAGACGGGGGAAACATCGAGCAGGGATCGGTGTTCGCTCAGGACCCGGAACCCGGAGCATCCCTGCAACCCGGCTCGACACTGGTGCTGACCGTCGCCGGTCCGGAACCCGGACAGGTGGCTCCGGCCGTCCTCGGCCTCTCATCCGATGATGCGACCGCCCGACTGCGTGACGCGGGAATCCTCTATCAAATTCTGACCCTGGCCGAGGACGACCCGCAAGCCGCCGCGTCACGTCGCGGCTTCGTGTGGAAGCAGGAGCCGGCAGGTGGCGCGCCCGTGGACGAGCGGGTCACCCTGTGGGTGAATCCGTGACCTGAGACTGATCGGCGAAGGTGTCGATCATCAGGCGGACATCTGCACCGACGGAATACAGAACCGGGCATGTGCACCCGGCGGCGATGTACTCGGCGACCTTGGCCCTGCACTCGTCGGGTGTACCCGAGGCAGTGATCAGCTGGACGAATGCGTCGGGCACGAGGTGGGAGGCCTCGACAACCTGTTGGCGCGTGGCAGGCCACGTGAGCTTCGCACCGATCTCGTCGAGCAGCTCGGCGGGAGCTCCCGATGCCTTCATGATGTGTGGCTGCTGACCGAGATAGTGGGTGATCAAGATGCGTGCCCGATCGAGCGCAGCCTCACGGTCTTCCGAAACGGAGCACACGATGAGTTGTGCCCGATCGACATCGTCGACCAGGCGTCCGCCACGAGTGGCGCCGGTTTCGAGTGCCTCCATCGCTTGGGTGTTGTAGGCGGGAGGCACGAGGTAGTTGAGCAACGCGCCATCCGCGATCTCTCCGGTCAACTCCATCATCTTCATTCCGGTGGCACCGATGTAAATCGGAACGTCTTTGGGGCGGCGCTCCTGGTGTACGTAGTCGAGCTCGACGCCATCGAGGTGGACGAACTCGCCGTGGTAGGTCACGTTCTCGTCGGCCAACAGAGAGCGCACGGCCTCCACCGTTTCTCGGATTGCCGTCAGTGGCCGCCTGCGTTCGATGCCGACCTTGGCGGCCAAAGGATCCCACCAGGCACCGATGCCGAGGATCACGCGGCCGGGGCCCAAGTCGTCCAGTGTCGCGAAAGTGGAGGCGAGCAGAGCCGGGTTGCGGGTCCAGTTGTTGACGACGCCGGCGCCGACCTTGATTCGGGCGGTTGACGCCAAGAATGCAGCCATCGGGACCGTTGCCTCTCGCACGAGTCGGCTCTCGGCCTGCCACACGGCTTCGAACCCGCGGTCTTCCGCGTAGCGGACGGATTCGATCCCTTCGCGGATCGGCTGGTCATCCTGCAGATAGATCGCCAGGCGCACTGCTTCTCACCTCCGTGGCTCCCAAGGGTCGTGTTCGGGATTGACGGGCAGCCATCAGTTGTCGGACACGGCGTAGATCTGCCAGTCGTCGGGGACGCCTTTCAGGGTATGGACCCCCCGGCTCTCGAACTCGAATCCGGCACCGGCGACGAGATCCTTCACGGTTCGAGACACCAGCACCTCCCCCGACCCGGCGAAGGACGAGATGCGGGCCCCGATGTGCACAGCGAGCCCCGATACGTTGCCGTCGACGATCTCCATCTCGCCGGTGTGCAGGCCGCACCGCACGGCCACTCCGAGAGATTCGACGCTCGTTGAGATGGCCCGAGCACACCTGATCGCCCTCGCCGGTCCGTCGAACGTAGCCAGGAACCCGTCTCCAGCCGTGTCGACCTCGGTGCCCCGCCACCTGACGAATTCTGCTCGGATGAGGCTGTTGTGACGGTCCAATAGATCACGCCACGACTGATCGCCGAGTGCGGCGGCCGTTTCGGTGGAACCCACTATGTCGGTGAACAGAGCTGTAGCGAGCACACGCTCGGGTTCCTCAGGAGTCCGGTGACCGGTCACGAACTCCTCGATTTCCGCAAGGAACGGCTCCGGGTCTCCGGCCCAGAAGAAGTGATCACCGCCGGGCACCTCCACGAGCGTCGCGTTGCGGAGCTTCGATGCGATGTACCGACCCTCTTCGATCTTCACGTCCTGGTCATCGGCCCTGTAGATCAGTCGCGCTGGAGCGTGGACGGCCGGCAGCACGGGTGTGACGTCGATGAACGCATTCATCATGTTGAGGGCGGCCGCTGCCCGGGGACTCGCCGACAGACGGAGATATCGGGCGAGCCATCTGACGAAGGCTTCGTCGTGAGCCCTGCTCGGGGCGTAGTACTCGACGATTCGGCGGGGATCGGCCCAGATCTCTTCGAAGGACTCTGTTTCGGCAACCCGCTCCTCCCGGGTTGGGGCCCACGGGTAGTCATCGGAGCGCAGCCGCTTGGCGTAGCTGCACGCCAAAACGAGACCGTCGGTTCGCTCCGGATACGTGGCGGCGAAGAGGACGCACATGTTGCCGCCCTCGGAATGTCCGAAGAGTGTGGCGCGTTCGCTGCGGGCCGCGTCCATGACGGAGCGGAGGTCGTCCATTCGTACCTCGAGCGTCGGCAATTTGTCAACGTCGACGGGATCGGACAGCCCCGTGCCGCGTTTGTCGAAGATGATCAGCCGGGAGAACGATGCGAGGCGGCGAAGGAACCGTGCCAATCCTGGATCCTCCCACATGACCTCGATGTTCGAGACCCAGCCCGGCACATACACCAGATCGAGCGGACCGTCGCCATGGATCTGGTACGCAATGTGGATGGCGCCGTTCTTGGCGTATTGGGTGTCGCCCACGTCACCTCTAGTCGCTCACGAACCGGGGGATCCGATCCTACTTGGGGCGGAGGACCGCTTCTCGCGCTGTCGGTCGAGCAATGAAGCGCCAGGGCTTGCCGGCAGCTTTGGTGATGCCGATGCGCGGTGTTGCCTCTGTGATCCACCCCAGAGGCAGGGTTCCGGCGCTCAACCGAACGGGACCGTCGGTGAGTGATGACCCGTCGTGATCTCCCGTCACGCCCATAGCCTGACAGAGCTTGCCTGGCCCGTCGGTGAGGTGGTCCACTCGACCACGACGTGATGCCATCGTCTCGACCCCCTGGACGGGAACACCCCCGCGAAGGAGCACGGCGTGAGCGACGCCCTTTGTGGCGACGACAACGTTCATGCACCAGTGGATTCCGTAGGAGCGATATACATAGAGAGTGCCGGCCGCCGCAAACATCGACTGGTTCCGTCGTGTGGGTCCGTTGTAGGCGTGTGACGCCGGGTCCAGCTCACCTTGGTACGCCTCGACCTCCGTCAGCATCACGGAGGTCACGTCGTCGCCGAACTCGGTGATGATTCTCGACCCGAGCAAGCGCTCGGCGACGCCAACAACGTCGCCGGTGAGATCCGGGATCACGTGTGGTCCGATCAGAGTTCGCCGCGTAGGGAGCCACCGGTGGCTGTTTCGACTGCCCGCGCAATCGCAACGCGCACGGGTCCGACATCCTCGTCCGTCAAGGTCCGATCGTCGGCGCGCAGCGTCAGCTTCACGGCAACACTCTTCTTTCCCGAACCGACGGACTTGCCCTCGAACACATCGAAGATGTAGCGACTCTCGAGCCAGGATCCGGCCGACTCGTCGATCGCACCAAGAACGACTCCAGCCGAAACGTTCCGGTCGACCGACCATGCCAGGTCGAATATGGTCGGCGGAAACGTGCTGGGAGCATTGAAGCGCCATGCGCCGCGATCGGTCAGCATGGGGTCGAGGTCCATCTCGCCGGCGATCACCCTCCCGGTGAGCTCAAAGGCCTGCGCGACCGTCGGATGCACTTCTCCGACGACACCGATCTCGGTCCCGGCGACGGTGACAGCCGCACACCTCCCCGGGTGGTATCCCGGAGCCGTCGAACGTCCGACTCCCGGGTCGGGCAAACGCATCTCTGTGGCAATCAGCTCCCAGAGCCCGGTGGCAGAGGAGATATCGGCACCACCGCCGAAGCCAACAAATCCCAGGCGGTCGGGCTGCTCGGGAAGTTTGCCGGTCCCCGTCAGGAACACCTTGCCGATCTCGTAGAGTCGTGCTTCGGGAAGGTGACGTCCGGCGTTGACTGCGGCGGATCGCAACAGGCCCGGGAGCAGCGTCGTGCGGAGATATCCCTCCTCTCCGCGCAGCGGGTTGAGGACGCGAACACCCGAATGGGCGAGGTCGCTCTCCCCCGCTCCGATTGCCTCCATGTCTCCCGACTCGGAGAATGACAGTGTCATCGATTCAAAGTAGCCGGCACCGTTGAGCACCGAGCGGAGCCGCCGCAGATGCCGGTCGCGTACGGGAAGACCTCCGCCGAGGCCCGTTCGCACGCGATTCGGGAACGCGCCGTAGCCATGAAGACGGGCCACCTCCTCGATGAGGTCGACCGGTCTCAAGACATCAGGGCGTCTCGTCGGGACTGAGACGACGAGGGGATCGTCGCCATCGATCCCGAACCCGAGGCGTTCCAGCAGACTTCCGATGAGATCACGGCCGAGATCGGTTCCAAGTACGCGTTCGACCTCGGAGGTGGCCAACCGAATCAGACGAGGCTCGAACGGAACGGGGTATTCGTCAACCGGGTTCGGGGCCGCTTCTCCCCCCG
>JAUVPA010000159.1 GCA_030598905.1 Acidimicrobiia bacterium | reverse complement strand
TCCCAGACCATGCCGGACGACCAAACAGCCGACGCCGCCAGATTGGGTGCCCCCGACATTCGGACCCTCGGCGCGAACGGCGGCTAGGTGCGACGCTCCCGAAGTTTGACGAACTCGTGGACGTTGAGGGCCTTCAGGGCGCCGCGAATCGTCGCCGGGAGCTCCGGGAGCGCCTCGCTCTCCGAGATTCGCTCTGGTTCGACCAGCCAGATGATCTTGCCCCGGTACCGGACACGGCACTCACCCGCCGCTTCGACGTTCGCCAGCCAGTCGACACCGGACCCGTATGTCAGCGCAAAGATGTAGGAGTCGCCGGTCGGGAACACATTGACGGGCGTGTAATAGGTCGTGCCGGACTTGCGGCCGGCATGGATCAGCGTCCCGAAGTACTTCGCCCTGCCGGAAACGGTCCGCATTGCCGGGTTGGTGACACGTCGGTTCATCTTCGCCACCCAGCTCGGGATGGGCATGGCTCGTCAGTCCTCCTCGGCAGCAGCCGCCTTCTCTGCGATCTCATCGACGATGTCGGCGTTGGCCAGGGTGGTGACGTCACCGAGCTGGCGATGTTCGGAGATGTCCCTGAGGAGGCGACGCATGATCTTGCCGGAGCGCGTCTTGGGAAGGTCATCGGTGAACACAATGCTCTTCGGCTTGGCGATCGGGCCGATCGAATCCGACACATGGTCGCGCAACGTCTCGATCAGCTCCTCGTCGCCCTCCGCTGACCCGCGCAGCGTGACGAAGGCGGCGATCGCCTGACCGGTGAGCGGGTCGGTACGACCTACAACCGCGGCTTCGGCAACTCCGGGATACGACACCAATGCGGACTCGACCTCGGTGGTCGAGATGTTGTGACCCGCCACCAGCATGATGTCGTCGACGCGCCCGAGCAGCCAGAAGTAGCCCTCTTCATCTCGCTTGACGCCGTCGCCCGGGAAGTACTTCCCGTCGAACCGGGACCAGTACGTGTCGATATACCTCTTGTCGTCGCCGTACACCGTGCGCAACATCGATGGCCAGGGGTGTGTGATGGCGAGGAACCCACCGCCCCCGAAGGGAACCTCCTTGCCACCGTCGTCGAGAACGGTGGCGTGGATCCCGGGAAACGGGAAAGTGGCGGAACCGGGCTTCGTCTCCACGGCGCCGGGGAGCGGCGTGATCATGATGCCGCCCGTCTCCGTTTGCCACCACGTGTCGACGATCGGGCACCGACCGCCTCCGATGTGCTCGTTGTACCAGATCCACGCCTCGGGGTTGATCGGCTCGCCGACCGTGCCGAGCAACTGGAGCGACGACAGATCGTGGCGCGCCGGGTATTCGTCGCCCCATTTCATGAAGGTGCGGATGGCCGTCGGCGCTGTGTAGAACTTGGTGACCTTGTAGTCGGCGACGATCTGCCACAGCCGGTCGAGATCGGGGAAGTTCGGCGCCCCCTCGTACATCACACCTGTTGTCCCGTTGGCGAGCGGCCCATAGACGATGTACGTGTGGCCGGTGACCCAGCCGATGTCGGCTGCGCACCAATAGATGTCATCGGGTTTGATATCGAAGACGTAGTGGTGAGTCGTTGTCGCACCCGTCAGATAGCCGCCCTGGGTGTGCACGATGCCTTTGGGACGGCCGGTCGTGCCGGAGGTGTACAGGATGTACAGCAGGTCTTCCGCGTTCATCTCCTCGGGCTCACAGTCCGCGCTCTGGTCGGCGACGAGGTCGTGGTACCAGATGTCACGACCGTCGCTCCAGTCGACGTTGTTCTCGGCGCGACGCACCACGACCATGTGCTCGATCGAGGGACAGGACTCGAGGGCCACGTCTGAATTGGCCTTGAGCGGCGTCACCGTACCGCGTCGCCATGCTCCGTCCTGAGTGATGAGCATCTTGGCGGATGTGTCATTGATTCGATCCGACAGAGAGTCCGATGAGAAGCCGCCAAAGACGACGGTGTGGACGGCGCCGATCCGGGCACAGGCCAGCATGGCGATCGGCAGCTCGGGGATCATGCCCATGTAGATGGCCACTCGCTCGCCTCGCTCGACGCCCAAAGACTTCAGTCCGTTGGCAAACCTTCCTACCGCATCGTGAAGCTCTCGAAACGTCAGATCGCGCTTGTCGCCGGGTTCACCGATCCAGTGATAGGCGACCTTGTCTCCGAGCGTGTCGAGGTGACGATCGAGACAGTTGTATGAGAGGTTCAAAGTCCCATCGGCGAACCACTTGAAGAACGGTGGGTTCGAGTCGTCGAGACCCGTTGTCGGCTCCTGATACCACGAGACACGACTCCGCGCTTGGGCCCCCCACCATGCCTGCCAATCGGCGGCCTCGTCGTGGATCTCGGGCCCGGCGTTCGCTTGTGCAGCGAAAGCGGCAGAAGGAGCGAACTTGCGCTCTTCTGAAAGTAGGTTCTCGAGTGGCCTGCCGGTCACGGACTCCTCCGGTGGGTTCGGTGAGCCGCCAGCCTACGCATGGACCGCGGCCGATAGTCTTGGTGCGTGCGACGTGACTTGCGCCCGCGGATCCTGGCCATCGTGGTCGCCGTGTCCGTCGTGGCACTCCTCACAATCGGCGCCCTTGCGGCGCGGGGAATTCCGGGAACAACCCGATCGTCGCAGCTGTCGGTCACGCTCGACCTCCTCGAAGTCCTCCGTATTGGTTCTGGGATCGTCGTCATCGGAGTGCTGGTGTGGCTGCTGGTGGTGGGCCGCAACCGCGGAGGAGAGAAGAGGAAGCGAGGCCGGGTGGTGAGCAAGCCTCGCTGGCTGCCGCTGATCATTGCGCTGGGGCTCATCGCCGTTCTCGCCTTCTTCATCCCGAGGAACCTGCAGCCACGCGAGGCGGAAGATGAGGTGGGAATCCCCGGGTCGTCGTCCGAGTTCGAGGCGCTGCCGGTAGAGCAGGTCGGTTCGCCTTGGGCCATCCTCGCTCTCGCCGCGGTTGTTGCCCTGACAGCCGGGGGTGTCGTTCTCTTGACGAGGCGCAGGCAATTGGACGAGGCCGAGGATGAGGGCGAGGCCGGAGTCGCTGCGGTCCTCAGCGAAGCTATCGAGAAGCTCGATTGGTCGGACGACCCGCGCTCCGTGATCATCAAGGCCTATGTCGACATCGAACGAGTGCTCGCGTCGCGCGGCATGCCGAGGTGGGCCTCGGAGGCACCTCAGGAGTACCTGGATCGCATCCTCACGAGTTTTGAGGTCGAACCCCGGAACATCGCCCGGCTGACCACACTCTTCGAGGTGGCACGGTTCAGCGATCATCAGGTCGATGATGTCAACGCGACCGAAGCCAAGTACGTGATGCAGGCCGTGCGAGCCGACTTGGCATCGGTGAGATCGTGAAACACGTCCTCTGGGTGACCGGCGCCGCCGCGGCGGCCGCACTCGGCATCCTGTTTCTCGCCGACGGCATCGTCGAGGTGGCGGGATACGAGCTGCTGGTGCTCGGTGTTGGAGGCGCTGCTATCTGGACCCTGTGGCAGATGGCTCCGGAGAGAGACGAGCACCTAGACCCCCTCATTGCCGGCATCGGCACGTCCCGGAGCCGGAGACGGCCGCCGCAGCTCACGCGCGTCGAGTGGCTGGTCGAGTTCGCCACGTCGACATCGTTCGACGCCGACTATCGGCTGCTTCCCGAGTTACGCACGATCGCGACAGAGCGTCTCAAGGGAAAACGAGGCATTGAGCTCTACGCCGATAGAGGAGCAGCAAGACGGGTGCTCGGAGACGAGGCGTGGGAGCTTCTCGACCCGGACCGTGAGGCACAGCGCGTCGGGAAGGGCATCGACTGGGAAAAGCTCGACGCCCTGGTCACAGCTATCGAACGGGTGTAGCCGTCTCCTAATCTGGCCACATGGCCGGCCCTCCATCCGAGATCACGGTCGCAGGCGCCGCCGCGAAGGCCCGAGTGGTCCTCGAAGAGGTCGGGCGCGCCGTCGTCGGTAAACAGGGCCCGATGTCGCTGATGCTCATGGCGTTACTGGCCGACGGCCACGTCCTGCTCGAGGACTATCCCGGTCTGGCAAAGACACTGATGGCTCGATCCTTTGCCACGGCCACCGGTCTCGACTTCGCGCGTGTCCAGTTCACGCCCGACCTGATGCCGATGGACATCACCGGCGCGCCCGTTCTCGACCCCGCTTCCGGAACGCTGGCTTTTCGACCCGGCCCGATCTTCTGCAACCTGCTGTTGGCCGACGAGGTCAACCGCGCTCCCGCAAAGACACAGGCGTCCCTTCTCGAAGCCATGCAAGAACGCCAGGTCACCGTCGACGGTGAGACCCGTCCGCTCGACCATCCCTTCCTCGTCGTTGCCACGCAGAACCCGATCGAATATGAAGGCACCTACCCCCTGCCGGAGGCTCAGCTCGACCGGTTCCTGGTCCGGCTCGAAATCGGGTATCCGTCCGAGGACGACGAATACGAAGTTCTCCGCTCCCGCGCCGAGCGTGGCCGCGATGAAGTCGACCTGC
>JAUVPA010000031.1 GCA_030598905.1 Acidimicrobiia bacterium | reverse complement strand
TGAGGCGCTCCCGAACACCGTCGAGAAGCTGAAGGTGCCGAAGGAGAAGAAGATCAGCATGAGAGCGATGATGAAGAAGAAGTCGCCGATGCGATTGACGATGAAGGCCTTCTTGCCGGCAGCTGCAGCGGCTGGGCGCTGGAACCAGAAGCTGATGAGGAGGTAGGAGCAGAGACCGACAAGCTCCCACCCGATGAACATCATGGCGAAGTTGTCTGCCAGGACCAGGATCAACATCGATGCCGCGAAGAGGTTGAGGTAGGCGAAGAACCGGGCGAACCGTTCGTCGCCGCGCATGTACGAGATCGAGTACACGTGGATCACGGTCCCGATGCCCGTCACGACCATCGTCATGAGCGCCGAGAGCGGATCCCACAGGATTGACATCTCCGCATTGACGATCGGGATCCACTCGAAGAGGAAGACGGTCTCCGGGTGCTGGCCACCTTGGAGGAGCGGGACGACGAGCGGGATGGCGATGAGGAACGAAGCGAAGATCGTGCCCGAGGCGATCCAACCGGAACCCGGCTCCCCGATGCGCTTGCCAAACAAAGCCAGGATCGCGGCGCCTGCCAGGGGAAAGGCGATGATCAGCCAGACGAATTCGATCACCGTCTAACCCCTCATTCCGGACAGCTGATCGACGTTGGCCGTTGCTCGGCGCCGGAACACGGCCACGATGATCGCCAGGCCGATTGTCACCTCGGCAGCCGCCACCACAATGACGAACAGGGCCGCGACCTGTCCATCGATCAAGCCAAGCTCGCGGCCGGCGGCCACGAAGGTCAGGTTGACGGAGTTCAACATGAGCTCGATCGACATGAACATGATCAGGGCATTGCGCCTGAGGAGCACTCCTGCCGCTCCTATCGAGAACAACGCTGCAGCGAGCGCCATGTACCAGCCGACCGTGACCGTCATGCGACGATCTCCTCTTCCTCGTCCTCACCGGCGGCGTGCAGACCTCCGGGTCCGAAATGCGCCAAGGCGATCGTCCCGACCGCCGCGATCGTCAACAGGAACACCGTCGTGAGGAAGGGGATCATCCACGTACCGAACAGCTCGTCGGCGACGGCCTCGATCGTCCCGTTCATCTCGGCGTCGGCAAAGAGGCTCGATCCGGTGATCCATGCCGCGCGGCCTGCGAAGACGATGACGGCAAAGAATCCCACCGCCAGCACGATCGTGATCACTCTCTGGAATGGAATCTGTTCCTGTTCAGCGACGGATCGATCGACACCGATCAACATGATGACGAACAAGAACAGCGTCATGACGGCGCCGGCGTAGATGATCACCTGCACTGCGGCGATGAAATGGGCGTCGAGGAGCACGTAGAGGACCGCGATCGCGAACATCGCCGTGAGGAGGCCCATCGCCGAGAAGACGGTGTTTCGGGCGCTGAGCATCGCGAAAGCACCGGCCAGAGCCACGGCGGCGAAGATGATGAAGACGATTGTCTCGGCCATCAGATATCAGCCATCAGCTATCAGCCATCGGCAGTCGGTGGGCGCTGTCACTGCTCGTTGTCGCTCTCGGTAGGTTCGGCCGATGGCTGATCGCCGACAGCCGACTGCCCTCTCTCGGGGGGGAGGTTGCCGGTGCGGGCGGACGGGGTCCACGAGACGACACCTTCGTAGGAGGCACGGCCTGAGGGTGCCGTGGCGCGCATCCACCCGTCACCGAGCTTCAACTCGGCGATGTCGATGAGGGGACCATCGGGCTGTGGGTGGGGCACCGACCCGTCTTCGTGAACCAGGAGGTCGTCTCTGGTGTAGATGGCGTCATCGCGTCCCGTCACCGACATCTCGAAGAGATGAGTCATCGTGATGGCTTCCGTCGGACACGCTTCGACACACATCGCACAGAAGATGCAGCGGAGCATGTTGATCTCGTAGACGAAGCCGAAGCGTTCCCCCGGGCTCACGGGCTCGTCCTCCGGATTGTCGGCACCGCGCACGTAGATACATCGCGCCGGGCACACACCTGCGCAGAGCTCACATCCGATGCACTTCTCCATCCCGTCGGGATAACGGTTGAGAACGTGGCGTCCATGAAAACGCTGCGGTTTCTCCCTCTTCACCTCGGGGTACTGCGTCGTCACCGGCTTGCGGAACATATTGCGGAAGGTGACCGCAAATCCCTTGAAGGGTCCGAGGAGGTCGGTGAACTCGCTCATGACCACGGCAACCCGAAACGGCGAATGCCCAGGGCAACCATCGAGAGCATGATCCAAGCCAGAGAGATCGGAATCAGGCGCTTCCACCCGAACGCCATCAGCTGGTCGTACCGCATCCTGGGAAGTGTTGCTCGGACCCAGAAGAACAGGAAGATGATTGCGAAAGTCTTGAGGAGGAACCAGAAGACCGGGAGGAACCACACGAGGATCTGCGGTCCGAAGACCGGCCCGCCCCAGCCGCCGAGAAACAACACGACGGTGAGCGCCGCGATGTTGAAGATGTTGATGTACTCGGCTAGAAAAAACAGGGCGAACCGGAATCCCGAGTACTCCGTGTGGTACCCACCAACGATTTCCTGTTCCGCCTCGACGAGATCGAAGGGTGCCCGGTTGGTCTCGGCAAAACCGGCGATCAAGAAGATGACGAACGAAGGAAACAAGATCACGTGCCATGCCCCGAGGAACCCGAGGATCTCTCCCTGCTGGGCCGCAACGATGCCGGCCATCGAGGTCGTTCCGGCAAACATGATCACGGGAACGAGAGCAAGGCCGAGAGCGGCCTCGTAGGAGATCATTTGTGCCGACGCTCGCACCGAGCCAAGCAGCGGATACTTGGAACCCGACGACCACCCGGCGAGCGTGATGGCGTAGACGGCAAGCGACGAGATCGCCAGGACGTAGAGGATGCCCACGTTGAGGTCGGTGACCTGAAGCGTGTATTCGCGATCACCAATCACAATGGGTGCACCGATCGGGATGACGAGGAAGATCAGCAGGGCGGGAATCAAAGCGGCAACCGGTGCCGCGATGTAGATGCCGAATTCGGCTCGACGCGGTGTCAGCGACTCCTTGAAGAAGAGCTTCATGCCGTCGGCGAGCGTTTGGAGGATACCGAATGGCCCGGCGCGGTTGGGCCCGATGCGGTTCTGCATGACTGCCACGACGCGGCGCTCCGCCCATACGAGGAGCAAGACGATGACGAGCAGGAACACGAAAGCGAGAACGACCTTGACGGCCGCCTCGATGAGGATCTCCCAGCCACTCATGAGTCGTCCCTCAAAGCGTCGACGCTCACAGAAGCTGCAGCTCCAATCGCAGCGGTTGCCTCGAGGTTGAAGGGCACGTAGACGGACCCGGGAGCCAGACCCGGATCGATACGAACAGGAAGTTCCACCGTTTCCATGCCGCTCACTGCAACGAGGTCACCCTCGCGAACCGCGAGTTTCGAGGCATCGCGAGGATGCAAATGCGCCCACGCCGCGGGAACCAGGCCGGCGAGAGCCGGCGAGTGCCGAACCGCAACACCGTCGTCGAACAGGACACGGCCCAGGTGAAGCCCGAAGCGGTCCGCCACAACAGGGATCGCGCCGACGGCCGGGATGTACTGCAACGGCTGCACGCCGTCCTCGGTCGGCACGACCACACCTTCTCTCCCCTCGCCCCAGTCGAGCGTGTCCCACGTCACGCCCGCGTATGCGGGGGCCACCGAGGCGATTTCTTTCGCAACGGCTGAGGCCGACGTGGCTCCGAGGTGGGCGCCCATGTGGGCGGCGAGGTCATCGAGGATCTCCCAAGGTGGGCGCGCTCGGCCGATGGGCGGGATCAGTCGATTGACCTTCTGCACCCGCCCTTCGAGGTTGGTGACAGTGCCTTCCACTTCACCGAGGCCGGCGACCGGGAGAACGACATCCGCGAGGCGGACACTGTCGGTCAAGAACATGTCGAAAGCGACGACAAAATCGGCGTTGTCGAGGGCCCGACGTGCTGATCCCGGATCGGAGTGATCTCGAATCGGATCGGCGCCCATGAGCATCACGGTGGCGAGTTGACCTGTTTCCAATGCAGCCAGGATCCCGGCGGTGTCGAGTCCGGAGCCGTCGGGAACCATGCCCCACGCTCCCTCCAAGGCAGCTCGAGCTTCCTCGGACATCGCCGACGCTCGTCCCGGCAAGAGGCTTGGGGCCAGTCCCATGTCGAGGGCCCCAAAGACGTTGCCCCGGTGAAGGAGCGGCATGATCTTGGATTCGGGCAGATCGCGGGCATGCGCAGCGACCGCTTCTGCGAGCATCGCATCTTCGGCGAGGCCGGTTTGACCGACGACGGCAACGACGGAGCCTTTGCTCAGAAGACGGTGCGCCGACTCGAGATCACCTTCACCAGCGACCAACCGCCGAAGAACGTCCGGTCCGGTGCCGGGCCGATAGCGGATCGTCTCGGCCGCCACGTCATCGAGACCCGTCCGCCGTGGAGACACGATCAAGAGTTGGACTCCGAGCTCACGGGCGGCACGGCGCACACGCAGATACAACACAGGATGCGACTCTTTGAGATCGGGACCCCAGAGAAGGATTGTGTGTGCTTCGTCGAGATCGTCGATCAGCGCCCTCGGCACGACGGCGGCTGCGAACTCTGCTGACAGCCCGTCGCCGATTCTCGAGTCGACATGTGGCGACACGATGATGCTCCGCATGAATTTGGAGAAGGCGTAGGCGTCCTCGTTGAGGGTGTGAGCGCCACCGATTCCGGCGATCTCGGTTCCCGGAACGCTGCCGAGGCGTTCGGCAACGTGAGCCAGCGCCTCGTTCCACGACACCGGAGCAAGATCGCCGTCCATGCGGACCAGCGGCTCGGTCAGGCGATCGGAGGAGTGGACATGCTCGTAGATGAACCGGTCTTTGTCCGAGAGCCAGCCGTGGTTCGTCGGATCGTTATCGACCCCGTACACCCTGGTGAGGCGGTTCTGGCTCGATTGCAGCGAGATCTTCGAGTGCACTGTGTCGACCAGTGATACCGACTCCACGGCCTCGAGGTCCCAGGGGCGGGCCTGGAAACGGAACGGTGCGGCGGTGAGCGCACCCACGGGACAAATCTGCACAGTGTTCCCAGAGAAATAGGACGAGAACGGCTCATCCGGGAACGTGATGACCTCGGTGCGGTTGCCCCGGTTCTTGAACTCGATGAGCGGATCACCCGACACCTCGTCCGAGAAGCGCGTGCAGCGTGCGCACAGGATGCAGCGTTCGCGGTCCATCAGCACCAGATCGGAGATGGCGATCGGTTTCTCGTAGTGACGCTTCGGCTCCACGTAGCGGCTCTCGCCGGGCCCGTAGGCAAAGGCCTGATCCTGAAGGGGGCACTCTCCTCCCTTGTCGCACACCGGGCAGTCGAGTGGGTGGTTGATCAACAGGAACTCGAGGACACCCTCCTGCGCCTTCGTGACCACCTCGGACCGCGTGTCGACGACCATGCCGTCAGCGACCTGTTGGGTGCACGCCGTTGTGAGCATTGTCCCGCGGGGCGTCTCCAATTCAACGAGACACATGCGGCACATACCGACCGGCTTCATGCGCGGGTGCCAGCAGAAACGAGGGATGTACGTGCCCGCATCCTCGGCGGCCTTGATCAGCAGCTCTCCGGCTGGAACCTGAGCGGCTACGCCGTCGATGGTTATCTCCATCGTCTGGGGAGCCTCAGCCAAAGGCCACCTCACTTCCCGCAAGCACCATGGCTTCGACTTCGTCTCGGAAGTGGGTCATGATCGAAGTCACCGGAGACACGGCCGATGGCCCCAACGGACAGATCGTCGTCTGAGCGGGCGGCCACCGCAGTCCAGGGCTGATGTTGTCCGAAACGTCGAGCAAGAGATCGAGATCAGACGGGCGGCCGAAACCATTGAGGATCCTCCACAAGATGCGCTCGATCCACGTCGTCCCTTCACGACACGGGGTGCACACGCCACACGACTCGTGAGCAAAAAAGCGAACAATGCGGTGGGCGGCGGCGACAACATTGGTGGTCTCGTCCATGACAACAATCGCGCCCGACCCGAGCATCGATCCGTTGGCGCCAACGTCGTCGATGGTGACGGGCGTGTCCAAGAACTCCGGAACGAACCACGGGGCTGAAGCTCCGCCCGGGATCCAGCACTTGATTGCCTTGTCGCCGGGTATTCCACCACCGATGTCGAAGATGAGATTGCGCCAGGTCATCCCCATCACGATCTCGTAATTGCCCGGCCGGTTCACGTGACCGCTCAGTGAGAAGAGCCGTGTCCCGGCAGACGTCTCGGGACCAATGGATGCGTAGGCGGAGCCACCGTGCTCCATAATCCACGGGACGTTTGAGATCGTCTCGACGTTGTTGACGATTGTCGGACTGGCGTACAGCCCGGCGACGGCGGGAAAAGGCGGCTTGATCCGAGGTTCGCCGCGCTTGCCCTCGAGCGAGTTGAGCAGAGCCGTCTCTTCACCGCAGATGTAAGCGCCTGCGCCGAGATGGACGGTGACATCGAGAGCGAAGCCGGATCCGAGGATGTCCTGTCCCAGGTAACCGGCGGCGTAGGCCTCATCGATCGCTCGCTGCACCCGTCGAGCCGGCTTGGCGTACTCACCCCTGATGTAGACGAAAGTCTGGTCAACACCGAGGGCATAACTGGCGATGGCGATGCCCTCCAACAGCTGATGGGGATCGCGCTCGAGCAGTTGGCGGTCCTTGAACGTCCCCGGCTCGGACTCATCGCCGTTGACGACCAAATAGCGGGGAAAAGAGTCCGCCAGAAAGCCCCACTTGACTCCGCACGGGAACCCGGCGCCGCCACGCCCTCTGAGGTTCGACGATTTGACTTCCTCTTGAACGGCATTGCGGCTCATCGAGAGCGCCTTGGTCAGTGCTCGGTAGCCGCCTGTGTCGACGTACCGCTCCAAGGTGTGGGAGTCCGATCGATGGGACTCCATCCGTGTGAAGAGGATGCGGTCGGTCATGTGTCGGCACTCCCGTACGGACCAAAGGCCGGCACCGGGGCAATGGCCCCTTCGGTCTCGGAGATTGCCCAATCGAACGAGCGTTGACCTCCAAAGAGCTCCTGCATCTCGTCACCGAGAACCGTCTCCGGTCTCGCGTCGCGGAGCCATCGAACGAGAGCCGCGGCTTTGTCGTGACGCACACCTTCGATGAGTTCGTAGTTGACCTGAACGGCTGGCGCCCCGCCGCACGCCCCGACGCACTCGACATGCTCGACAGAGAATGTGCCGTCTCCACTGGTCTCACCGTCCGGAGTACCCGACTCCTCCTCTACCGCTTCGAGGACTTCGTCGGCGCCCCGGAGGAAGCAGGCGATCGACGTACACACCGAGATCAGGTATCGACCGACCTCGTCGCGCTTGTACATCGTGTAGAAAGAAGCCACCGCCTGAACCTGCGCCGACGACATGCCTGTCAGGTCGGCAACCTCGACCATCGCAGTTTCGGTGACGTTGCCGTGCTCTAGTGAAGCCAGGTAGAGCAGAGGCATCACCGCCGATCTCTTGTCCGGGTATCGGTCGAGTAAGGTCGTCGCCCGCTCCTGGCCGGCGGGGCTCCAATGTTGAATGGCGCCTGTCATCGATCGACGTCCCCCAGCACCGGATCGGCGGAAGCCAACGTGGCGATGATGTCGGCAACCAGACTGTCGGTCATCATCACCGGGAGAGCTTGGACCGCCGCAAAGGAAGGGGCGCGTACATGGATGCGCCACGGCCGCGCCCCACCCTTCGAAACCAGGTACACGCCGAGTTCGCCGCGGGGTCCCTCGACCGCCCTGTAGACATCGCCTGCCGGCACTTTGAAGCCCTCTGTGAAGAGCTTGAAGTGATGGATCAGAGCCTCCATCGACTCGTCGATGCGCTGCCGTGGTGGAGGCGTGACCTTGCGGTCCTCTGATCGGTAGTCGCCGGACGGCATCTTCTCCAGAACCTGGCGCACGATCCCCAGGGACTCTCCGATCTCAGCGATGCGAACGATGTACCGATCGAAGACATCGCCGTGCTCGGCGACAGGGACGTCGAAGTCGTACTGGTCGATGCCGCTGTACGGAGCGGTCTTCCTCAGATCCCAGTTGATGCCGGCAGCCCGCGCGATGGGACCGGTCACGCCGTACGCGTCACATTCGTCGGGGGTGATGATGCCGACGCCCACAGTCCTGTCGAGGAAGATCGGGTTCTCGTTGAGGAGATCCTCGTATTCGACAACGGCCTTCGGCACTTCGTCGAGAACGAGCTCGACGTCTTCCTCCCACCCGTCTGGCAGATCGGCAGCCACCCCACCCGGTCGGATGAAGTTGTGGTTCATCCGGAGGCCCGTCGTCTTTTCGAAGAAGTTGAGGATCTTCTCTCGCTCTCGCCAGCCGTAGAGCATCATCGACAGGGCGCCGATGTCCATGCCCTGCGTGGCGACCCAAAGAAGATGGCTGGCGACTCTGTTGAGCTCGGTGAGCAGAACCCGGATGGCGTCGGCTCGAGGCGGCAGCTCGACGCCGAGCAGCTCTTCGACCGCGAGCGAATACGCCAGCTCGTTGAAGAAGGGCGACAGGTAGTCCATGCGCGTCACGTTGGTCGCGCCCTGCATATAGGTCAGGGTCTCGCCCGTCTTCTCCATCCCTGTGTGGAGGTACCCAATGATCGGCTTGACGCGGTGGATGGTCTCGCCTTCGAGCTCGAGTTGAAGCCGGAGCACGCCATGGGTTGAGGGGTGCTGCGGCCCCATGTTCATGATCTGCCGCTCTTCGGGATCGAAAGGCACCTCTTCGACGAAGTCGTCGACCACGGCGACGCCGCGTTGGATGGGGCTGGCGGGGTCCATGTCGTCCGGGAGGAGCTCCTGGGCACCTTCATCGGTGGCGCCGGCTATCCAATCGCGCTCTTCCGTGCCGGCCACCCACATATCGTGGACGCGGCGGCGGTCGACCGAGTCGCCTGACAGACCGGGCCCCGTCACCGGAGCTTCGACCGTCGGCGCCTCGACGTCGCCGTCGACGTTGGAAGGAGTGTCGCTCATGTGGCTTGGTGCGCTCGCTTGAACTGCACCGGGACGGAGCCGACGCTGTAGTCCTTGCGCAACGGGTGACCATCCCAGTCGTCTGGCATGAGGATCCGCGTCAGATCGGGATGGCCTTCAAACGTGATCCCGAAGAGGTCCCATGCCTCGCGCTCGTAGAAGTTGGCACCGGGAAAGATGGAGGTGATGGAGCCAACGGTCGCATCGTCACCGGGAATACGCGTGTGGATGCGGAGGCGCCGATTGGCGCCACGATCCACGAGGTTCACCACAACCTCGAAGCGCGGGCGTTCTCTCAGGTGATCGACGGCGCAAAGGTCGATGAAAGTGGAGTATCCGTCCTCTTTGGCTCGTGAGACAACCTCGACGAGCTCTTGGCGAGGCACGACAGTCACCCGGGATTCCAGTGTTAGAGCACTCCCGTCGAGCGGCGTATCTCGCCGTCCATGATCTTCTCGTGCAGGGAGAGGATTCCGTGCATGAGGGATTGTGGATTGGGCGGGCAGCCCGGGACGTACATGTCGACGGGCACCACCTGGTCGACACCCTGGACCAGTGCATAGTTGTTGAACATGCCTCCCGTGGATGCACAGGCGCCCATCGAGATGACCCACTTCGGCTCGGCCATCTGGTCGTACACCTGCCGGAGGACGGGGCCATCTTCTGGCTGAGGCGACCCGCCACGATCATCAGATCGGCTTGGCGCGGCGAAGCCCGAAACACCTCCATCCCGAAGCGGGAGAGGTCGTAGTGGGCAGCTCCCGTCGCCATCATCTCGATGGCGCAGCAGGCGAGACCGAACGTCGCCGGCCACATCGACCTGGTTCGAGCCCAATTGACACCCTTCTCGAGCGTCGTGAGCAGGAATCCGGGGTGGTCGGCCTCTCCGGCCATCAAGCTGCCTCTTCTTGGACCGGCTCCGGAGCAACAACCGTGCGGTAACGCTCCCGCCTCGCGATGTTCCAATCGAGAGCGCCCCTCTTCCACACATACCCGAGTGTCTCGATGAGAAGCAGCATGAAGATGCCGACGGCCGCGATTCCCGCCCATCCGAACTCTTCCATTCGGACCGCCCACGCGAACAAGAAGATGATCTCTACATCGAAGATCACGAACAGCATCGCCACGAGATAGAACTTGACCGGGAAGCGCTCGACCGGATCCTGCAATGGGACGATTCCACATTCGTACGGAGCGAGCTTCTCCGGCGTCGGGTTGTTGGGCGCGATCATCCACGACAGGTAGAGCGAGACGGCTGCAAAGCCGACCCCGAGGAGCAGCATCAAGGCGATCGGAAGGTACGCGACGAGGTCCATGAGGCGCCGCGCAGTCTACGGAGCCTTCGGTAACCGTAGTAAATCGAAACCCACCCCGAGATCGTGCGTGCATAGCGTGACCGCGACGGTTCCGCTATGCACGCACGATCTCAAGGAGGTTCCAATCTGGGCTGAGACTTGGCACGCTCGACGGCGTGTCCTCCCTCGACCTCCGTGTCGCGACACTCGCCAGGGATCAACATGGAGTGTTCAACCGACAACAGCTCTATCGGCTCGGAGCGACTCGAAGAACAATCCATCTTCGGACGCAGGGGAGTACCTGGCGAACCATCACGAGTGGTGTATTCGCACTCAACT
>JAUVPA010000101.1 GCA_030598905.1 Acidimicrobiia bacterium | reverse complement strand
GCGGCAACGGCGTCGGCTGCATCGGCGACGTGGAGAGTCAGATGCTCCGGAGCCCAATCGTTGGCGAATTGCAGGGCGCTCTCGAGGTCGGCGGCAACGGCGACAAGGCCATGATCGTTGAGCGCGTCTCGAATGGTCGTTTCTCGGGCGAGGCCTGTGACCTGGATCTCCGCTTCCACGACGATCGCTTTCGCGATCTCGCGACTTGTAGCGACAAGCGCAATCGCCGACTCCGAACCGTGCTCGGCCTGGCACAACAAGTCTGCAGCAGCGACGCGAGGGTCGGCCGTGTCGTCGACCACGACCACCGCCTCGCTCGGACCGGCCGGAAGGTCGATGGCGCAGTCGCCGAACACGGCGAGCTTGGCGGCGGTCACCCATGGCCCTCCAGGTCCGACGATCTTGTCGACGCGCGGCACCATCGCAGTTCCGTAGGCGAAGGCCCCGATCGCCTGGGCACCGCCGAGGGCGTAGACCTCTTCGATACCGAGGAGAGCGGCCGCGCCCAGGACGGTCGGGTTCACCCGACGCTCCTCATCAGTCGGGGTAGCGACGGCGATTTCGTCGACTCCCGCGATCTGGGCGGGAATGACACCCATCAGAAGCGACGACGGATAGCTGGCCCTGCCTCCCGGTACGTACACGCCGACGCGCGCCAGTGGTGACCAGCGGCGTTCGACGAGTACCCCGGGTGTGGGCTCGATCACACTGTTGGATGGTCGCTGTGGCTGGTGGATGGAGCGAATTGCGTCGACGGCGCGTGTCAATGCCGTCAGCAGGTCGTCGGACAAGGACCCGAGTGCCGACTTCAGGTCGGCCGGGTCGATCCGCAGTCTCTCGTCGGCCAGGCCTCCGCCGAACCGAGCCGAGTATTCCAGCAAGGCGCTGTCCCCGCGGTCTCTTATCGCGGCAACCACGTTTGCGGCCGCCGTCCGGATAGATCGATCCGGAACGGCACTGCGCCTCGTGAAGCGATCCCGATCCTTCAGCGACAACGTGGCGATCTCGATCGTCTCGACCCTCATCAGCTAAGCATCTGTTCGATCGGCAGGACCAGGATGCCCGACGCTCCCGCTTGCTCGAGCCGGGGGAGCACCTGCCACACCTCGTCCGTGTCGACCACCGAGTGGATGGCAACCATGCCGTCATGAGCGAGGGGCACGACCGTCGGGGACTCAACGCCGGGGATGATGTCCTCGATCTCGACGACTGAGCTATGCGGTGCGTTCATGAGCACGTAGCGTTTCTTCCGTGCGACGACCACCGAACGGACCATCGTCGCCACCGTCTTGGCCAGGTCGGTCGAGGGTCCCCCCGGCCCGGCCACGAGGACGGCCTGGGATTCGAGCAGCGTGACGATCGGACGAAGGCCGTTGACGAGCATCGTGCTTCCCGTCGAGACCAGGTCGACAACGGCGTCTGCCACGTCCAGTTTCGGTGCGACCTCGACGGAGCCGCGCAAGGCGACTGTCGTGATCGCGATGCCCTTGTCGGCGAAGAAACGAGAGACGACGTTCGGGTGTGAGGTGGCGACGCGGAGGCCGTCGAAGTCCGCCAGGCCCAGTGCATCCGATCCCTCGGGGACGGCCGCGGCCAGCCGGCACCGTCCGAATCCGAGCTCGGCCTCGACGACCGGCTCCAGACCAGACTCTTCGACGAGGTCGAGACCGGTGATGCCGAGACCCGCAACGCCATCTGTCACCAACTCGACGACGTCTTCTGTGCGCACGAAGAGAAGCTCGATCGAGGAATGGGCAACGGGTACGGCGAGGCTGCGTTCGGTTCGCTCAAAGCGGAGCCCTGCCTGGCGAAGAAGTGCCGCGGACGGCTCTTCCAACCGGCCCTTGTTGGGCACTGCGATGCGGAGGCTGTTGCTCATTGTGGGGCCTCAGCCAATCCGAGCCGCTGGAGAGTCTCGGCGTATCCACCGGTGCCGTGACGGAGCCACTCGTTGATGCGTGTGATCGTTGCCGTCGAAACGCCACTCATGTCGTGGATTGCCCGATAGGAGTGGCCCTCCGTGAGGAGCCGGACAACCGTCCATCGTGCGGCGAGCTCTTCGAGTTCGTGGCGTGTGCAGAGATCGCGAAAGAACCGGGCGGCTTCATCGACGTTGTCGAGCGACAACACGGCTTCAAAGAGTGCTTTCGTGTCTCTGTTGCGCCAGTCGTCGGTCGTCGAGCGCTGAGTCATGGTCTGTGATCCTGCTAGCGTGTATTAGTACATTATCACACTATGACAGGGAGTGGTATCGGTGTTGACGGTGATTCCCGCCCTCGATGTTCTCGATGGGGGAGTCGTCAGACTCCTACGGGGCAGCTTCGATGAGACAACGCGCTTCGCAGGAAGGGTCGAAGACTGGGCTAGTCGTTATCGAGATCAAGGTGCACGTCGCATCCATGTTGTCGACCTGGAAGGTGCCCGTTCAGGTGATGTCGACGTGGCGCTGTGCCAGGCGGTCGCCTCCCTTGGTCTCGAAGTCCAGCTTGGGGGCGGTATTCGAACCATCGCCACGGCCGGGCGTGTTCTCGCCACGGGCGTCGGGCGCGTGGTCATCGGCAGCATGGCGGTGTCGCAGCCGGCGCTGCTGAGCCGTCTCGTCGCCGAGCTCGGAGGTGATCGCGTGGTCGTGGCCGTCGACGTGCGCCATGGCGCGGCCCGCGGCTCTGGGTGGCTTGACGAAGGCCGCGACTATCAAGCTGTGGTCGGCGATTCCGTGCAGGCAGGCGTCGGTTCGCTGCTCGTCACCGGGATCGAAACCGACGGGACGATGGGCGGGCCGGACGTGGAGCTTCTGAGCTCCGTTCGTACGCAGGCACCCGATGTGGAGATCATTGCCTCGGGGGGTGTGGGGCGACTCGAGGACCTCACGGCCGTTGCGGCAGCCGGAGCCGATGCCGTGGTGATCGGCAGAGCGCTGTTGGAGGGAGCGTTCAGCTTCGAGGATGCTCAGTCAATAGCCGGTCGGTAGTCGGATACGCGCCGGCGCGCCTCGCCGCGCCGGACGGTTGAAAGGACTGAATGGGCCGAAGCGGCGATGCGAGAAAGCAGGTCGATCAGGGTTTCGATCTCGTCGGCTTCCAGCGTGTCGTAGATCGCCGCGTTGAGAACGCGCACCAAGTGTGGAATGTACGCGTCGACCGCGGCTTCGCCAGCTTCTGTGAGTGTGACGCGCTGGGCGCGGCGATCCTCGGGGTCGGGACGGCGCTGCACGAACCCCTCGCCTTCCGCCCGGTCGATGATCCGCGACACGTAACCGGGGCTCTTGAGGAGCTGCCGGCACAAGTCGACACCTCGAAGCTCTCGCTCGGGAGAGAGCCGCAGTCGTACCAACAGATCGAGGGTGGTGGGGTCGCGACCAGCGTCCGTCACGGCGCTCTCCTCCAGGGCACGGCCGAGTGCTGTTGATGCCTGAAGAAGCGATCCAGAGGGTCGAAGAATCGTCTCGAGATCGAGTTGGTCGTTGGTCACGGCGCCACCTCCGGAGTCGAGGTTACCGTCCTTGACAATAATTGTCTACGCAATTAGATTGGTTGCTCAGGCAACTAAGTGAGAAGGACGAATGACCACACACGCCAGGAAGATCATCGCTGTCATCGGAGCGACGGGAGCACAGGGAGGCGGCGTTGTCAGTGCTCTCCAGGAGCGCGGAGAGTTCGCAGTGCGAGCGCTGACCCGCAATCCCGACAAAGCCGAGGGGCTCGCCGCAGAGGTTGTCGAAGCGGACCTGACCAAGATGGAGACGTTGCCAGGGGCGTTCGACGGTGCCTACGGCGTCTTCGCCAACACCAACTCGTTTGGAGGACCCGACGTCGACGAGGTTGCTCAGGGCACCGCAGCCGTTGAAGCCGCCAAGGCTGCCGGTGTCGAGCACTTCATCTGGTCGACTCTGCCTGATGTCGCGAAGATTGCCGGGGGCACCTACACCGTTTCGCACTTCTCGAACAAAGCCAAAGTGAATGAGGTTGTGGCCGGCGCCGGGTTCGATTGGTTCACGTTCGTTGAGCCGCCTTTCTATTACCAGAACCTGATCGGGCCTCTGTATGTGGCACAACCTGGAGACGATGGAACCCCAACGTGGTCACAGCCAATGCGAGCTGATGCTCGTGGCATGCACATGGGTGACATCAACGAATTGGGGAATCTCGTTTCCGGTGCGTTCGAAAATCGCGACGCAGTGGGCGGCGGGCAGTATCTCTCGCTCGCAGGCGATCTCCTGAGCTGGGATGACATCGTTTCCACGCTGAACGCACAAGGCCATCACCTGACGTATTCGCAGACGTCTGAGGATCCGTGGGGGATCCGCGACATGTTCGGGTACTTCGAGGATTACACATACTTCGGACCCGAAGCGGATGAGAAGATCGCCCGCGCCAACAAGGCAACGACCAAGCCATTCACCAACTTCGCCACGTGGGCTAGCGCCAACATGCCGGCTGGGACGCTCACTGACACCCAATCGTGAGCGAGCCTCTCGCGTAGGGTGCTTGGAAGAATCTGATG
Organism: Acidimicrobiia bacterium; assembly: GCA_030598905.1. GTDB lineage: Bacteria > Actinomycetota > Acidimicrobiia > Spongiisociales > UBA5794 > JAUVPA01. The sequence continues at coordinate 1,804 of JAUVPA010000101.1, read as the reverse complement.
GCAGACCGGACTCCGAATAACGCGCCAGCGCAGGAAGCCTCGGGCGGGAGCACGTGGTCGCCGCTCAAGAGTCGCCTCTTCACCGTTCTGCTTCTCACCGGTCTGTTCACGCAACTGGCCGTGTTCATGAATGGTCTGGCGGGTGCGTGGGTTCTCACCGACATCACGGATTCGCCGGCAATTGTTGCCTCGCTCCAAATCGCGCTGGCACTTCCCGCCTTTCTCCTTGCTCTCCTCGCCGGCGCGCTTGCCGACATCGTCAGCCGCAAGCGCATCATCGTGGTAGCTCAAGTCGGTTCGGTTCTCGTTGCCGGCGCGTTTGCGCTGCTGTCGGCTGCTGATGCTCACACGTCGGTCTCTGTGCTTGGCCTGACGGCGGCGCTCGGGATCTTCACCGCACTGGCGGCACCGTCGTGGATCGCGATCATTCCTGGGCTCGTTCCGCGTTCTGAACTTGCGGGCGCGATGACGCTGAGCTCCGCTGGGATCAGCGCTGCGATGGCCCTCGGTCCGGCCTTGGCCGGCTTCGTCATCGCGGCCACCGGACCCACCGCTGTCTTCGTCCTCGATGTCGTCGTGCTCGTCGCAGGCCTCTTTGCACTCAGGGTGTGGAGCCCCGCGCCTCACACTGGCCTACCAGCCGAGCACCTCGCCTCGGCCGTTCGCATTGGCCTCCAATACGTGCGATACGACCGGCCGATCAAGGTGGTCATCGGCAAGGTCATTCCGTTCGCATTCGCCGGGACCGCGTTGGTCGCATTGCTACCCGCGGTTGCCCGTTTTCGACTCGACGCCGGTCCCGCGTTGTTTGGTCTTCTCTCCGGTGCCGGCGGCGTAGGTGCCGTCCTCGCCCTCCTCGCCATGCCTCGGGTTCGGCGTCGGATCGGTCCCGACGGCATCGTTCTCGGGTCGATGCTCATCGAAGCCGGCGTATTCGTCACGTTGGCGACAACCACCAACATCACTCTGGTTCTCGCGGTTCTCGTTGTCGGCGGCGCGGCAACACTCGCAATGATCTCCACGGTCATGACGGTGCTCCAAGTTGTTCTGCCGGCGTGGATCAGGGGACGCGGCGTGGCCGTCTATCTACTCACTTTGCAGGGTTCCTTCGCACTGGGGGCGTTTGTGTGGGGTTCCGTCGCTCAAGAGACGAGCCTCAGTACTGCACTCGTTTCGGCCGGTGTCGTCATGGCCGGCAGCGCACTTCTCGTGACGCTCTTGCCGCTCAGCCGATATATGGATGTCGATACCGAGACAGCCCAGCTCATCCCCGATCCTCCTACGGTCACGTCGGTGCACGACGAGGACGGACCGATTCTTCTCACGGTGGATTGGGACATAGAACCCGAACGAAGGGACGAGTTCATCGCCGCCATGCAGCCCGTTCGCCGGGCGCTCAAGCGACAGGGGGCTCTCAGCTTTCATCTCGTGGAGAACGTTGAACGCCCCGGGCACATGGTCGAGTCGTTCACCATGGCTACCTGGTCCGAGTATCGACGCCTCCCGCAACGCTCGACCGTGGATGACAAAGCCATTCACGAAGCTCTCGTTGCCGCGGCTGGCCCCGACCTCCCCGGATTCACCGTCCACAGAGAAATACGACTCCATTGATCCGCGCGCCGCTGTGGCGGCGCTACCCCTTCATACGCGCGCCGCTGTGCGGCGCTACCGGCGCATCGCGAGAGGCGCGGCAGCGCGTGTCCGACTTCCGAACTACCGATCTCCGACTACGAGAAGGGCGGGGCCCGTAAGCCCCGCCCTTCGGTGATTATCGAATCAGTGTTCTCAGACGGACTCGTCGCCT
>JAUVPA010000098.1 GCA_030598905.1 Acidimicrobiia bacterium | reverse complement strand
GTTCGCCAGGCTCTCCTTCGCGTATGGTCGTTGTTGCTGGGGCTGCAGAGACCTCGGATCTGACAAAGGAGACTGTCCATGGATCCAGCCGAAACCATTGGCTTGACGACGAGCGACGGCACCGTCCTCCTCAGTGACGTCTATCTCCCGTCGAAAACACCGGCGCCGGTCGTACTCATGCGAACGGCGTACGACCGCACGTCGACCCTCTCCCGGAAGATGATCGATATCGACCGGTGCCTCGAGCGCGGGTACGCGGTGGTCATGCAGGACACACGCGGTCGCTTCTCCTCCGATGGGACGTTCTCGCCTTTCCATCAGGAGATGGCCGATGGACGAGAGACCGTCGACTGGGTCGGCAGTCGGCAGTTCTCCAACGGTGACGTCGTCATGGCGGGCAGCTCCTATCTCGGCGCCACGCAGTGGTTAGCGGCAATCGCAGGACCCGAACACCTGCGGGCGATTGCGCCAGCGCTGTCGGCATCGGACATCTTTGAGGGGTGGATCTATCAGGGAGGCGCGTTCCAGCTCGCGTTCAACCTCTTCTGGGCTCTCGTCCACTTGCTTCCCGAGGAACAGCGGCGGCGCGGCATCGAGCCGGCCAGCATCCAGGCAAATCCTGCGTATCGAGACAAGGCAGACGACACGAGCTTCGCGGCAACCGCTTCGCACTCGCTCGATGTCGCCGGCCCATGGCTCGAACACCTCCCTCTCGGCGACATAGCCCCACTGCTCGGCGCTGCCGATTTCTACAACACGTGGCTCGCCGCCCCACACGCCGCTGACCCGTATTGGAAGCGCATCAGTCCCGAACGCAACGCGTGGCGCATCAGCTGCCCCGTCCTGGTCGTGTCGGGCTGGTACCAGCTGTTCCTTCGCGGCGCCTATGAGGGCTACCGGGCCGTCACGAGTTCGGGCGCCACAGAAGTGGCGAGAAACCAGTCGAGGATGATCATCGGGCCGTGGGAGAACTCCCTCCCGGGACCGGAGAACACGACAGCCGGTGCCTTGGATTTCGGGCAGAGCGCGGGAATTCCATTCACCGACGTGCAACTCGACTTCTTCGATGACGTTCTGGGAAGAGGAAGTCCGCGCCCCGCATCACCGGTTCGCTACTTCGTGATGGGAGCCAACGAGTGGCGGGACACCGTGGCGTGGCCTGTACCCGGGACACGATGGCGGACCCTCTTCGTCGGCCCATACGGGACGCTGAGTGAGACCACTCCAACCGACGAGGAGGCGTTCGACTCCACGGTATACGATCCCACCGATCCCGTCCCCACACTCGGTGGCTGCACGGTCCCCGGCCTGCCGCAAGGCCCCCAGGATCACTCTGATCTCGACGAGCGGCCGGATTCTGCTGTGTACCGCACCGAGCCGCTGCAGCAGCCCATGGAGATCGTCGGCCCCGTACGTGCGTCAGTGCACTTCTCGGCGTCTTCCCCTTCAACGGACATCACAGTCACGCTGTCCATCGAACACGCCGACGGCCGCGTGATGAATCTGTGTGACGGGATCACGAGGTGGACCGGCGACCCCGGCGATGCCCACGTCGAGGTCGATCTCCTCGCCACCGCGGTACGTGTCGAGCGGGGAGATCGGCTGCATCTGCGCATCAGCCACTCCAACTTCCCCCGCTTCGACCGCAATCTCGGGACCGGTGAGCCGAGCCTTCTTGCGACCCGAATGTCGACCGTCACTCACAGGATCTATCGGAACCGGAAACGTGCAACCTCAGTGCTGCTGCCAATCGGCGAATGACGGAGACGAGCCGCAAGACTCACCTCGGTGGTCACACGGATGCGGCGAGCTTGGGCGCTTCGTCAATACCGGCGTCCCGCAGCTCCTTTGACAGGCGCTCCCGCAACACATACTTCTTGATCTTCGTTCCGGACATCGGCCACTCGTCGACCACGCGTACGTAGCGGGGCACTTTGAACGTCGCGATCTGTCCAAGGCAATAGTCGATGATCTCTTGCTCCGTCACGGACTGGCCAGGCTCCAGCACCAGATAGGCCGCTGGAACTTCGACGTATCGAGCGTCCGGCGCCGCGACGACCTGGGCCATCATCACCGCGGGGTGCGTGATCAAATAACCCTCGATTTCGGCAGCCGCCACATTCTCGCCACCTACCTTCAGCATGTCCTTGAGGCGAGTCACGAAAGTAAGGCGCCCTTCGTCATCCATCGTGCCGAGATCGCCCGAACGGAACCACCCGTCGGCGTCGATCGCCTCGTCCGTCCGCTTCGAGTCCTTGTAGTAGCCATCGAAGTTCGACCAACCACGAAAGACGATCTCACCGACTTCACTCTGGCCCAAGTCCCGACCAGTCTTCGGATCAACGATGCGGACCTCGAGGCCGGCCAGGGGACGACCTGCCGTATTGATGCGTGCTTCGAGCGGATCATCGGCTTCGCCGAGGGTGAGGAACGCACACGCTTCGGTGCTCCCATAACCCGACACCTGAGGTGCGTCGGGAAGCCGATCCTGCATCTGGCGCAACCGCTCCGGCACACCCACGTTGAAGACCAGGCGCAGCGCCGAAAGATCCGCTGAACTGAAATCGGGATGGTTGAGAATCGCAAGCCAAATCGTCTCGAACGAGGGAAGGGCAACAGTGCAGCGTTCTTCTTCGAGCTGACGCAGCGATGAGTCGGGGTCGAAGAATGACGAATGGCAATACGTCGCCCCCACCGTGAAACACGCGTAGGAAAAGGCGATACCTCCGATGTGGTACAGCGGCAGTGGAGCCCACACTCTGTCGTCGGAGGTGAGGCCCAGTCGGGTCCTTGCCACCGCCAGGCCCTTACGGATCAGGGCTTCGTGAGAAAGCATGGCCCCCTTCGGATTGGCGGTCGTTCCCGACGTGTACATGATCGCCGCCGTATCGCGGACTCGGACCTGATATCGACGGACCTCGACCGCGTCGGCAACGACGGCGGCCGCGGCATCATCAAAATCGGCGCGAGTGAGGTAGGGACGACGAGCCGAGCCGCCGAAGTCGATCAGATGATGTAGCTCCGGTGCCTCGTCGATCCGGAGCTGTGGCCCACGCTGTTCGGCAAGCGACGGCAGCGACTCAACGATGAGGCCGGGCCAGTCGACGAACTCGGGTTGGTCGCTGCTCGTGAACAACGCCCGCATGTCGCTGTCGATGATCACATGGTTGAGCTCGCGAGACTTGAATCGCGCATTGATCGGCACGGCGATGGCGCCGACCTTCGCGATGCCGTTGAAAAGCGCCAGATAGTCGATGCCCTGGGGAAGAAGGATGCCAACCTTGTCTCCGCGTCCGATTCCCAGTCCGATCAGCCCCCGAGCGAGGTGGTCGATACGCGCCGCGAATTCCGGATAAGTTGCTTTCTCGTGGGGAAACGACACGGCGTCGTGGCCCCACTCCGCAGCGGCACGGTCGATGCACTCGGCGATTGTCGTGACCTCGATCCAGCCCGCTTTGCGATCTGAGTCGCTGAGTGGCCGAATCACCCATCCTCCCGATGGAAACGTTCGGCAAACCTATCTGCTGGTGAGCGGTATGTCACGGGGTTTCCCTGTCAGCTCTTCGCCGGATAGATGCCCATGGCCTCGCGATCGTATGTATCGGTGGTGACACCCGCTTCGCGCAGTTTGAACTTCTGGACACGTTGGGTCGGCGTCTTCGGGAGCTCGTCCATGAAGCGCAGGAAGCGAGGTACCGCATGGCGCGGCATCGTCTCGCACAGCGTACGGAACAGAGCCGCGATGTCGGGCGGGGCGTTCGGCTCGGGCACCACAGCAACCATGACCTCTTCTTCGGTTTCCGCAACCTCCGATACCACGGCAAACGCAGCACATTCGACGATGCCCGGCTCGTTGCGGACCGACTCCTCAACGGCGAACGATGAGATGTTCTCGCCGCGACGGCGGATCGAGTCCTTGATCCGATCTTTGAAGATGAAGTAGCCGTCCTCATCCAGGAGCGCGGCGTCGCCAGAGTGAAACCACAGGTTGCGCCAGGCATCGACCGTCGCCTCCGGTTGATTCCAGTAGCCCTGAAAGATCGCGTACGCCTCCTTTGGCCTCCAGACCGCTTCTCCGACAGCGCCCGTCGGGACCTGATCATCGTTTTCGTCGACGATCTGGACCTCGACCTGGCGACACGGCAAGCCCATCGTGCCGAGCTTCGGCGGACCAGAACCAAGACCAGATCCGAGACCGATCTCGGTCGAGCCGTAGACCTCGTACAACGTCACACCGAAGCGGTCGCGCCAGGGTTCGATGAGCTCGCCCGGGGCACTCGATCCGAAGGCTCTTGTGAGCCTGTGGTCGGCATCACCGAGCCCAGGCTCCTGGTTCCACAAGAAAGCGACAACGGCTCCGAAATAACCCATCCACGTCGCCCCGGACTGCTTGATGTCCTCCCAGAAGCCGCTCACCGTGAAGCTCTGGCGCAGCACAACAGGATTGCCGACCCAGAACGCAGCCGTCGTGCAAGCCGAACGCCCCATTTGATGGAACAACGGAAACATCGAGTAACACACGTCGTCGTCGGTGAGATCCAGGCCCTCAACGAAGGGCATGATGTAGTGCATCGAGCTGCGGTTGTTGTGCACCGCGCCCTTGGCGGGCCCGGTGGTACCCGATGTGTACATGATGTACGTCAGGTCGGTATCCGTCCTGGGCACCAGCGAACCGGTGTTCGCCTTCATCGCGCCCTCGTACGCGTGGCGCACGAGACCTGTGGGAAGTGCGGTTTCGGTCCGGCCGAGCACAATCACATGTTCGAGGTCCGTCAGTTCGATCGCGTTCAAGCGATCGACCCAGCGCCCATCGATCACCAAAGCGCGGGCTCCGGAGTCAAGGAGGATGTGCTCGAGGAAAAGACCCTTGTACTCGTTGTTGATAGGGACGTCGATGGCGTTGCGCCATACGATCCCGTGCCAGACGGCCATGTATTCGATTGTCGAGGGCAGCATCGTCGCCACCCGATCCCCCGGCTCGATACCGATCCCCTCGAGAAACCCTCCGAACCTGGCGGCTCGATCGACGAGGTCACTCCACGAGAGATCGCCGTCGTGCGAAAAAACGGCGGTCTCCGATCCGAACCGCTCGGCACGATCCAACAGCAACGACGACACGATCCAGTCGCCGCGGTACATCCGGACCTGTTGACCGCTCATCATCCCTCCCCGCTCCGGCTTTTCACACGTCCGAATGCAACGATGGTGTGGTGCCTCGTCCGCTCGCGGTCCGTCAGTATCGCCAGGTCTCGTCGAATCCGGGAAGCCTTCGGCCAAGGTAGTCCTCGACAACGGTGAGACCGGCACGCGCGGCTCTGTCGACTCCTACCCCGCGGCTTCTGAATGTCTCGCTGGCGAAATACAACCCATCGATGTTCGGGGCGCTCCACCGCGGTCGGTACTTGCCGACGAGCATGGGCTTCTGGATGACGTTGTACGAGGGGTCGTGAACCAGATGGGGCCGCCTCCACACGGCACCACGAAGGCCGGGGTACATCGTGTACAGACCTTCTTCCCACTTCGGGAAGGTGTCGCGGATGTATGTCTGATCGCCGGCGCGACGCGGGTCGATGACACCCCCCATGACGTGGAGGTGGAGCCCATCGGGGGCACTCTGGGGATCGACGGCGGACTGCGTGAAGAACCACCCCGCCAACCCGGCGACTGGATCGTGCATCCAGGCCGCCAACTCGCGAGGGTCAAAGTGATGGACCGGCTCTTCTGTTGCGAGGTAGAGCCCCAGCCAGCTCACTCTGAAATGATCCTGGGCGAGGTAACGGATCTGGCCTGCGTACCAGTCGGGGAGGGCCTCGGCGGGCACGACGTCGAGCACATTCCACACGGGCAGGGTGCTGACAACACAGGGAGCGGCGATGAAGTCCTCCCCAAGAATCTGATTCGGCAATGACTTCGGTCTGCTCTCGACGAGGACTCCCTTGACTTCGCCCCCTTCAATGACCACGCGAGTGACGGGGGTTCCGAGATTCAGCCTGCCGCCATGTTGCATCATGGCGTCCGCCAGGTCGGCCACCATTCCGTCCCAACCTTGCTCAGGCCAAAAGGAGTATCCGGCGGTCTGTTGCTCGATGTAGTGCATCTTCCGGCCGTACAGGTTCTCGCTGGCGGCGTGGTCTTCTGGCTTGTCCGTCAAGTACTCGAGCATCGCGAGGAACTCGAACAGGTCGATGATTCCTTCGTCGCTCGTGTGCTCCACCATCCAGGCCCGAAGCGGCCTGTCGTCCCAATCGTCGAAGTCTTCGAAGGGTGTCTCAACCAGCGTATGCACCAGGCGACGCATCTCGGATCGGTCGCCGACCTTGTAGCGGTCGCGAATCGATTCCCACCGCTCGGCCTTCTCGTCCCATACGGGCATCTCGCGGTTGACTTCTCCATGTACGAGGCGCTTGCCGAGGTGCTCCATGATCCTCGTGATCCCGGTCCCCCCATCCTCCAGGAGATGACCGCCGAGCAGGATCTTGAACCCGTCCTCTTCTACTTCGAGGGCGCGGCCACCGGGAACCACACCTTTCTCGAAGACCGCGACAGACTTGCCTTCTTTGGCAAGAAGCGCGCCCGTCGTGAGTCCCGCTATGCCGGCAC
>JAUVPA010000048.1 GCA_030598905.1 Acidimicrobiia bacterium | reverse complement strand
GTGGCGCGTGCCGAATGCCCCTATGCGCAGCGGCACGCGACACCGACAATGGCAGCAGCCAAGGCGGAGGTGCCGATGAAGAAGGACATTCTGGTCGACGTCCACATCGAAGAGGACCAGACCAACACCCTGGTGCATGCAACGCTCAATCTTCGTGGCGACCATTTCGAGGCAACCGGACGTGCTCGGCGCAATCCGACGGATGCATCGATGCCGGTCATCGGTGAAGAGCTGGCGCTTGCCAGGGCGCTCATGACGCTACAGGGCCACCTGATGGACGCGGCCCAGGAGAAGATCGACCAGTTTCTCGAGACGTAGGGCCGCGGCTCAGTCAAGACCGCGACGTTGTAGCTCCTCTCGTAACGCGGCGTCGCTGAAAGCCACGAGATCCGGGTGCCAATCGCGGGCCGAGATCGGGGTGCCGGCTTGCTCCTCGAGGAGGTCGGCGATTCCATCGCGCAGTGTTCGCGCCCAGGCACGGCCTTTGGCCGAATCCCGCAGGCTGATGGTCCCGTCGTTGTTGACCACGTAGACCCGCGCCTCCACCGACGGGCTGTTGCGGCTGCCCCGCTCTCCGTAGATCAGGATCACCGATCCGACGGGGACATCCTGGACCCCGCCGGTCGCGATGAATTCGCCTTCGTAAGCCCAACCGCTGCTGTGACTCTCGTCGACGTTGGCGACGACCTTCGCCCAGTTCTTCCTCCGCTCGTCGCCTATCTCGGGAACCTCGACGGCAACCAATTGGACATCGCTCATAACGTAATTGTGCCCCGGAAGCGTGAGTCGAGGGAAGTCGCGGCTCGGAGCTCGATCAGCGGACTTTCTCGACCCGGAAACCGCCGGCATCCTCGACGAGCACGACACCGGCCCCTTTCGCCATCGGCTCGATGATCAATCCCGTCAGCCCGTAGACGGCGGCCTCATTCGTCGGACTGTGGCCGACAGCGAGTGCCATCTCTCCGTGACCGAGCCCGGAGATGATCGCCTGCAATCCGGAGCCCAGTCGATCGGCTTCTTCGGCCACGAACGACGGGTCCTCTTCAAGGAGTGCCCCGATCTCGCCGGAACCTGCCGCTTCGACAACCTCACGCCACATGCCCTCGCGCTCGGATCGCAGCCGTGGCTCCACGACGACGCCGCCGGGAATCGAATCGCCCAGGCCGGCGAGCATGCCGGCGGCTGCCTGCGTCGCTCGCTGGGCCCCTGAGGAGTACACGATCGAATAGACACCGCTGAGGGCGGCGCCGAGGCGCACCGCTTCGGTGACACCGGCGGCCGTCAGAACGTCTCCGGCGTTGTCGGTGTGCCTGCGCAGCTCCACGAACCGGGCCATTGATGACTTCTCCATGTTTCCGCGACTGAATCTGCCGCCAAGGTCTGCCACCCGTTGCCAATGAAGACAAACTCGAGCGTATCGCCTCAACTCGACCCTAATCGGTGTCGAAAACCAGCCCCGCAATGGACCAGTTCACACCTCGAAAGGAACGGACGATGACCCGCGCCGCGACCTTCCGTACAGCAGCCGTCGTCGCCGCCCTCTTGATGGCGGCCCTCATGATCATGACCGCCTCGAGGGCCGCTTTCACCAACCCCACATCGAACGACGCCAACTACGCCACGTCCGGGTCCGTCAACCTGACCGAGGCAACAGCCTGAGAGGGCAGCGGAGGCGGAGGCGACGAGACCGGAGCCGCCAAATTCGAGGTCGACGACATGGCTCCCAACGACCCCGACGAGGTCCGCTGCTTCCAGGTCGACTACACCGGGACCTTGGACGCGACCTACCAACTCAAGTTCATCGATGCTTTCGACACCCACGCCTCCGACGGGCTGGCCGGGCACATGACGATGCTCGTCGAGTCCGGCACGGGAGGCCAGGACTGCATCACAGGTACCTTCTCCACCGACCTCGCTGCCACGACGATCGACACCTACATCGCGGCGAACGACGTTTCTGCTATCTCGACCGTGTTCGACTCCGCCACAGACGGTGCAACAGCCACCTATCGAGTCACCGTTTCGTTCCCCGACACGACCGATAACACGTTGCAGGCTGAGACGGTCTCGTTCGATCTGGAGTGGCTCGCCACCCAGGCATAACCCAAGGCAAAGAGAGGACGATGCGGGACATCGCTCAGACGAATGAGGCGGCCCCGGCGGCGACAGGACCGGCGTGCTCACGCGCTGGTGCTGGCCGCCAGACAAGGTTCTTCGTCGGCCTCGTCGGCCTCGCCGGGTTGATGTTCTGCGCATCGCTAGGTCTGTTTGCGGTGGGTCCTGTAGTGCTGCCTGCTTGGAGATCGGTGGCGATCACCAGCGGGTCGATGGATCCGGCGATCGAAGTCGGCGATGTGGTCATCACGCGGGACTACAACGGTGAACCTCTGGGCAAGGGGATGATCGTGACCTATGACGCAGGTAGCGGCCACCCTGTAACCCATCGCATCACGGAGGTCAACGGCGACGGGACGTTCGTGACCAAAGGCGACGCCAACGCCGCCTCGGATGGGCGGATTCACGCCGACCAGGTCCTTGGTGTTGCCCGTTTCGTCGTGCCATACGCCGGGTTCCCCCCGGCGTGGATCGCCAACGGCCAAATCGTTCATCTGATGGCGTTCATCGTCGTCCTCGGTGTTGGGTTGTTCTTTGGCCGCTACGCCATCGATCCGCGCCATGACCCGTGGTCTCCGGACATGTCTCCAGGCGAAGAGCGGCCGTGCGACGGCACCGGCGGGCTCGGCACCGACACGGCCGTCTGGTTTGCTGATCCACGGTTCGACGGGAAAGGACGAGTGATCTCGCGGCGCCTCCTCCTCGGTGCACCCGTTGTGTTGCTCGCCGTCGCTGCTGCTCTGCTTCCGACGTCGAACGCTGCTTTTACCAATCCGACCAGCAACGACGCCAACGCGGTGGCAACGCGCACGCCGATCCGTGTCACGACCTATCAGATTCCCGATGGGGCGTTCACCGGAACGTCGTACAGCCTGAGCCTCGCCCAGGACCTCACCGCCGACTACTTCGTGATCCTGCGAGGGGCGGCAGGCAACAACACGGGAAGCGGCAGCGTCGGACCCGATGCCAACTACGCACGCGTCACGGCCGACCCCTTCGGGACTGGGCCCCTCGGCACATCGGGTAGCCCCAATGTCCTCGCGCTCGGGAGGGCGGGCTCGACGAACAACTGGCAAGGTCAGGTCACGGTGCTGGAAAGCCCAGATAACCGGCGAACGGCCGGGTTCTCCCTTGCCGGCATCGCCGAGGTCTCGTTCACCGACGCTTCGACGAACGCCTGGTCCACCGTCGCCGGCTGGGCCGATCTAGGGCAGGTGGGTCTGTACGGAGGTTCGTATGGAGGGGGTGTCACCACGGTGGCCACAAGCACCGCCGATCACATCGCCGCCTGGGGTCGCATCTTTCCCTCCGTGTCCAATCGGGTGAACGTGGAGCGCGGCGCCGGAGGCGGCGGATCGATCGGTTTCGCGACGACGTTCACGGTTTACGCCGTCGAGTGGGGCACGGAATGGAACATCCAGCGGGCGACCGTGAGTGGAACCTCGGGCGGCAATGGAGTCAGCTCTCCCGGCGATTACGACACGGTCGGCATCAGTTCCGTCGTGCGTGACAACACGTTCGTGATCGCGTCTGGGACAAGCACGGACAACGGCCTTGGAGATGGCTTCGAAGGCGCTATATGGACTCTCGGCAACGGCGTGTTCAAGGGAGCGAATGCCAATACGGTCGCTCTCGGAAGCGAGTACACCGACCTTCGTGAGGCTGAGGTGTACGTCCACACGCACTCGCGCATCCACGTCGACTACCAGTTCGGGACGGACGGCGGATCGGGGATACCCAGCGGAGCGCTGGCAGGAACCGCAACTGTCGCTGCCGCATTGGCTCCTGAGGAGCGAAGCGGCAACACGACCGCGGGTTATCGGTTCGCAATCGTGTCGAACACGTCCAACGGCACAGGCAACGCCTACCCGCGCCCGCTGGTGTGGGCACGGCACACAGCCAACTCAACGATTACATGGACACGCAGCCGCTCCGGTCAGCCAGGCGCCTATTGGATGCAGTCGATCGACTTCGGAGACCTCTGGCAGTAATGCCCCCATCACTCACCGTCCGTGGCGTCGACGCCGAATAAGTTGGGTGACGGGCACTAGTCCGCCTGGAACCGGCCGAAACCCTTCTCCAGCAACGGACGTAGAGATGCCGATCCTCTCTGTTGAGAGGGGACGAATGCGCGAACGTTTCAGAGCAGCGACGTGGGCATGGGCCCTGACGGCCGTCAGCACCGGAGCCGTGATCGGCCTCACCCTCGTCATCGCCCTTCTCGACCGCGGAATCCTTCTCGGAATATCGATCATGGCGACTCTGCTGGTCATCCTCACGTCTGCGCTCGCCATGTCGGCCGTTGAGAAGTACCGGGACGCTCTCAGCGTCGCAGAGCGCTACAACAAGAACGAGACCGGCCTTGCACGCCACGTCGCAGCCCACACGGCCGTCATCCGTCGCACTACAAAACAAGCTCGGGAGCTCACCGCCAAGATCAGCATGCTCGACGAAGAGACGGCTGCCTTGCTCTCTCTCCTCGATGACGTATCGACTCGCGCCGGCGACGTGGGCGTAGCCGTCGAGGCCAACGCCCAGGACATGCCCGCACCTGATGGAACGGTGCACGTCTCGCGAGCGATCGACCGCGTGGTGACACAGCTGGGGATCACCGCGAAGCTCGAAACAACCCAGATCCTCGCTCGAGGATCGCGTCGCCATCTGGAATGTGCGCTGCGCCTTACGTTCTCCGCAATGAACCTGGACACCGACGACCGGGTCCTGGTTCGCGTTCAGCGACTCAACGACTCGGTGAGCTTGACGATCGCGACGGACGGAAATGGTCCCACGCCCGAGGCTCTCGAGGGCCTCGACGAGGACCCCAGAGTTGCCTTCGGCGCCGACGATACCGCTCAAGCTCTGTCGGTAGCGCGGGGCATTCTCAAGAAGATGGGCAGCGATGTCGCCTTTGTGCAAGCTCTCGGGTGGTCCACTCTGGTGCTGACTTTGGAGGCCGCCGACCTGGCGAAAGCCGAGGAAGAGCCGCCGATACTCAGCCTGACGCTTCCCCTGGATGCCTCGCCATCACCGAGCTACGGCGATTTGAGTTCCCGATCGGTCAAATAGCGCTCTAGGGGGCCACGCCTGCCGGTGACGAACCGGAGAGCGTGTAGGGCGAGGACAACTCCCCAAACTGCGGCAGCGTAGAAGAACCACCATCCTCCGCCACCAAGGGTGTCGATGAGGACGAGGGCGCCGACCCCGAGAACGTACGCCGCCGTATGGCGGATGAAACGGAGCTTGCGACGCACCGTGCGCTGAGCCACCTTGGTATCGATGCGATCTTGATGCTCGCGGGCCTTCACCGCGCGGGATACGGCCCGACGCGTGATGCCGAGCTCCTCGGCGACCTTGACGACTTGCTCGTAAGAGAGATCGTCGCGTTCGACGAGGTCGTCGAGCTTGGTAGCGAGCTGGATCAGCTCTCCGGCCTCGTCGGCTGTGTAGCGGTGAGTGGCGTCGGCTCTGGCATCCACACGAGAAAGTCTACGACCAGCGGGGCGAAGACGACCTCGAGGTCAATCGCCCGTGAGGTCGACCGTCACGTCGTCGTCGATGAGTTCGAGCAAGATGACCCGATCTCGCAAGTGTGCCGACTTGCGCTGATAACGCGACATGCCCGGCTCCATGACAAGACGCGGTTCCGCCGGCTCGAGGTCGGCGGTCGCCCGCGGCATCGACTCGACGCGTGCAACGATTCGATCCAGGTCCGAAGCCATGTTCTTCTCCCTGATGGGGCCGCCCGTCCATGCAAGGCCGTAGCCGACGCTAACCGGGGACGATGGTGATGCCCGGCATTTCCGCCAGCCCGGCTTCTCTTCGAGCCCGCTGAGTAGTGCCGTTGCACACTCCTAACCTCGAACCCATGTTCGAACACCTCGAAGCGGCCGTCGACGCCGACTTCGCCACCACCATTCGCACTCTCGAAGAGCTCGTCGGCATTCCGTCCGTTTCCGCCGCCGAGTTCGATCCCGCTCAGGTCCGCTCGTCGGCCGACGCTGCAGTAGGCCTGCTCGCGGCTGCAGGGGCCCTAGATGTCCGCCTCCTCGAGCTCGACGGAGTCCATCCAGCCGTCCTCGCTGAGGCCCCCGGCCCACAAGGGGCCCCGACGGTGCTGCTCTATGCCCACCACGATGTTCAACCGCCGGGACCCAGCGACGAGTGGGACACACCACCCTTCGAGCTCGTCGAGAAGGACGGCCGCCTCTACGGCCGAGGCTCGAGCGACGACAAGGCGGGTGTGGCCCAGCACGCCGCGACGATCCGCGCCTTCGGGGGGAAACCACCCGTCTCGATCAAGGTGTTCCTCGAGGGCGAGGAAGAGATCGGGTCCGACCACCTTCCCGAATTCCTCGACGCCTACAGCAGTGAACTGGCCGCCGACGTCATCGTCATCGCAGATTCAGCAAACGTCGAACTCGGCACCCCCTCTCTCACAACATCGCTGCGAGGGCTCACCGACTGCACAATCGAAGTACGCACCTTGGAAGGCGCCGTGCATTCGGGCGGCTTCGGCGGCGTCGCACCTGATGCGTTGACCGTGCTGGCACGAATCCTGGCAACACTCCACGACGAAGACGGCAACGTTGCCGTCCCCGGGTTGCACTGGGGTGAGTCGGCACTCGAACAGACCGAGGAGCAGTTCCGGAGCGAGTGCGGCGTGCTGGACTCCGTCGAACTCACGGGCTCCGGATCGATAGCCGGACGCTTGTGGAACAAACCCGCGATCGCCGTCCTCGCCATCGATGCACCGCCTGTGGCCGAAGCAATCACTCAACTCGTTCCCGTCGCCGTGGCAAAGGTCAGTCTTCGGCTCGCCCCGGGTGACGATCCCGCTCGAGCCGCGAACGCTCTCGTGACCCATCTCGAGACTGCACCGGCGTGGGGAGCCGAGGTGACGGTGACACAAGGGGCATTGGGCGACCCCTTTGAGCTCGAGGCGGTCGGTCCGGCGTACGACGCCTTCCGCGAGGGTCTGGAGCACGCCTACGGAGTACCAACGGTTGAGGTCGGCCAAGGAGGATCGATCCCCTTCGTCGCCGCGTTCCAGGATCGGTACCCCGACGCTGCGATCCTCCTCACGGGCGTGGCCGATCCCGGATGCAAAGCGCACGGCCCAAACGAGAGTGTCAGCATCGCCGATTTCAAGTCCGGCATCCTGGGTCAGGTGATCGCTCTACAGATTCTCGGCAGCTCGCCACGTCGGTAAACGCCATAGCCTGATCGAGGTAATGAGTCGCTCAGCCGTGATCGCGTTCGTGCTCTTGGGGTCGGCTGTCGTCGCCCTTGGATTCTTCATCGCGCGGGCCGATACTCGGGCCGCGCCAACGTCAAGCCCCGCTACCGCCGAAGAGACATCAACAACGGCAACACCCGAGTCGGCGACCACAACCTCCACCACGACAGATCCCACCACGACTGACCCCGCAACCACAACTTCCACCGCCCCCGTCACCCCCACAGCCACGATGCCTCCGCCGACGACACTGGCCCCGGGGACCAGCGTCTGTGATCCTTATCTCCATGTCGTCGAAACCGGCACGGTGGCGGCGGCCGACCTCGTCGAGATCTCGGGTACTGCCGTTGGGAGAGAGGCCCCCGACGTCGTCTGGGCCCACAACGACTCGGGCGACGGCCCTGTTCTCTACGCGATCGGACCCGGAGGCGAAGACTTGGGGTCGGTCTCGATCCGCAATGCGTTTGCATTCGACTGGGAAGACATGGCCGCCGCGCCGGGAGAACCCGGCCGGCCCACTCAGCTGTATCTCGGAGACATCGGCGACAACCTCGGGATTCGAGGCGGAAGGATCACCGTGTACCGGATCGACGAGCCGCTGCCCGACGATCAGGCGGTGGAGGCCGACGTACTCGACCTCGTCTACCCCGACCAAGAGAGTCCCAACGCCGAGGCGTTGTTCGTCGATCCCGTCGACAGGAGCCTGTACATCGTCACCCGCAATCCCGAGGTTGCCCGGGTATACAGAGCCGACGCGGCGGCCGCCGCGAGCAGTCGTCAAGACCTCCAGCTCGTGGTGGCGCTGCCGCTCGGCGCAAGCGTCACGGCTGCAGATATCACGTGGGACGGCTCTGTGATTGCATTCCGTGGGGAATCGTCGGTCTGGATGTGGCACCGGGAGAACGGAAGCTCGATTGCCCAGACTCTCGAGGACCGGCCATGCTCGGCTCCATCTCCCGACGAGATACAAGGCGAGTCGATCGCGTTCGCCGCCGATGGCTCCTACGTCGCCATCAGCGAGGGCTCACATCCGCCCATCCATACCGTCGCTCGCGATCAGAGCAGCTGAAGCGCCCTGGCCTCGTCCCCCGCTTCAGCGAGCTGAGTGGACACGTCCACTCTCTGATCTGCGGCGACAATCCTTGAAACGGCGGCGCCCAGTGGTTCACGCATTCGTCGCTCGTGCGGTGCGGTGAGGTAGCGAAGAGTTGTTCGAGCGTGCTTCACGCTGCCTTCACCCATGTCCAAGGCGACGAGCGGCCACACGACGAGCCACGAGAATTCCGTTCCCATGAATCCGTCGGCGTCGCCCCAGGACTCGATGGCGTCCGCCGCGAGCGAGCGGGCCTCCGACGGGTTTCCCCTGGCCCACTCGACCCACGCCAGGTTGGCCAGTGCTTTGCCTGTGTAGTAACCGTCCCCGAGTTCGCGGGCGAGATTCAGCGCAGCACTCCCGATGGTGACCACCTCTTCGACTCTTCTCAATCTCCGCAGGGCCACGGTCCGGTACCCGAGATCGCGCATGAGCAGCACCTTGTCCCCGATCCGGCTGGTCAGGCCAGCGTGGGCAGCGAACTCGGCCGTGGCTTCTTCGACCCGATCAGCCCACAACAACGTGAAAGCCAGTGCGAAGTTCGTGGACGCGACCCTTCCCAGGTCACCCGAAGCGAGCGCCAGGTCATTCGCCTGCCGGGCAACCGCGACGACACTCTCATCGAACAGGTATGCCCTGGTCCGGAACTCCACCTGGAGGCGGCCCGTGATCAGGTCGGATCGCTGAGCCTCAGTGCCGTACTGCTCGGCGATCGGGGATCGTCGTTCGTTGAGCTGGACGATCTGGTCTGCTCCCCCTCCGAAGTAGTAACTCCAGGCGCGCTCTGCACAGACCTCGAGCCACGCTCGGTGGTACGCGGTCGAATCGCGCTCGGCGGATCGATCGAGCACCGTCTCGGCCTCGTCGTAGGCGTCTCTCGCTGCGCGGTGGTCGGAGGCGAGACGCCTCGACCTGCCGACGAGGGTCCAGATCGCGGCCTCTTCGAGTGGGTCATCCTTGATCAGATCGACGGCTTGCAGAAGCGCATCTCTCGCCTCGTCGTGGAGCCCGCTCAACTCGAGGGATTCGCCGCGGCGGGCGTGCGCAACGGCCCCGTAGGTCGATCGAGGAGGATCTTCGAGACCTTCGAGCCGATCGATTGCAGCATCGAACCATCGGATGGCAT